>NZ_JAKGBH010000025.1:0-77039 GCF_021532515.1 Pseudoalteromonas sp. PAST1
AATCTCGACAAGCAATGTGATTGAAGTAAACATCAAGGTATTTACCTTGCTCAAATACCTGCATTCGATTTTGAAGTTCATTACCAGCGGGGCATAAGTAAATATCTTTATTTGCATCGTATTTGAAGAGTGAGCGGTTAAATATCCCTTTCTTTTCAGAGGACGATGTATCCGTCTTGGGCATGATTGGCTCTGCACCCAAATCGATAGTATCTTTTATATCGGGCTGACTGAAGTAACCTTTATCTGCTAATACCCTTATATCTTCCTTGCGCAATGCTTTTTGTGCGAGTTTTGTCATTGACGCAAGCTGGCCTCTATCTGGCACGTTGGTCACCTCATGCGCCACTATAAGGTGGTGCTTGGTATCAACCGCACTTTGCACGTTATAACTCACAACTCTTGTAAAACCTTGAGTTTTCATTAAACGTGAATCAGGATCAGTAGTGGATATTTGCTTGTCAGGATGAGCTTCAACTTGTTCTTTAATCTCGTGTAGTTTTTTTAACTGGCTGCGAAAGTCAGCTAGCCTATCTTTTGTGGCTTTAATTTTTGTGACGTTAGCTTGCTCTTTATCGGCTTCATCAAGTAATTCAAGGTAACGTTCAATATTCTTTTCGACTCGGTCGATGTGGAATTTAACTTTGCTTGGCGTAAAATTATTGCCTTTGTTGTTGCTAGCTTTAAACTTACTACCATCGATGGCAACAACTGGTTTCTCAAACATATTCAGACGACGGCAGACTTCAACAAACGTTTTGCACACATTTTTTATACCATCTCCGTTGTCTTTTCTAAAATCAGCAATCGTTTTAAAGTCGGGTGCCAACTTACCAAGTAGCCACATCAGTTCAATATTGCGTTGGCATTCGGTTTCTAATCGGCGGGATGATTGAATACGGTTGAGGTAACCATAAAGATACAGTTTTAATAATGTGGCTGGATGATACTTAGGGCGGCCTGTGGACTTTAAAGTTAACCCTTTAAACTCCAATTCAGCTAGATTTAGTTCCTCAATGAAAACATCAATCACTCTGACCGTATTATCTTCACTGACGTAGTCTTCCAACGATTCTGGAAATAACGTTGATTGGTCACGACTTTCACCGCTTATAAACTTTGACATACTGCCTCAACCCTCAACTGAATCAATAGTCTAATTATATAAATATCAGTATATTAAGTGAACTAAATGTATAGATTAATAGATCATAAGCAGAACATACTTAGACCAAAAGGTGATCAGAGTTTTCACACAGTCTGGGCACAGAACTGTCCTTCAGCACCAACCCATTTATATCCAAAAATGGTTTTCTACGAATAAGTTTATACACGACACAAGTGCCCATAGTGATTTTTAAACGTATATGTTGTGCATATTATGACTGTGCGCTATTATTTCTATATTGATGCACAATAGGACAGTGCAAGGATATGGCTGTAGATTTTAAGGATGAGTGGCTCGAAGCATTCTATGAAGAGGATAAGCGGCATCGATTAATCCCTAAGGTTATAGAGAATGCTTTATATCGTAAGCTAGAAATATTAGATGCAGCAAAGGCTGAATCTGACTTAAGAGTACCACCAGGTAACCGGTTTGAACATCTTGAAGGTAACTTGAAAGATTGGTGTTCAATACGAGTGAACAAACAGTATCGATTGATTTTTAAGTGGGTTGATGGTGTAGCAGAAAACACCTATTTAGACCCTCATAAGTATTGAGGTAAGAGTTATGCGTATAACAAAGCGTCGTCCTGTGAGTGTAGGTGAAATGCTGAAGCTAGAGTTTTTAGAGCCTATGGACATTACATCAAAAACTTTAGCTGAAGCTATGGGTGTGCATAGAAATACGGTTAGTAACTTGATCAATGGCGGTAGCTTAACAGCGCCACTTGCAATTAAACTGGCTGCTGCCTTAGGGAATACACCCGAGTTTTGGCTTAATATCCAGCACTCTGTAGATTTATGGGATACGAGAAATCGTTATCAAGAAGAAGCTAAATCTGTAAAACCCTTACTTTCTGCTCAAGAAACTTCACTACGTACATCACAAACTATTTAAAGAACTCATAACGTATATTGTTAATCCACAATCTTGATCATTACGGCAAATTCATTTGCTAGTGAAGCTGAGAAAGACGAGTTAAAAGCTTTCGTACAGAAGTTTTTATAATTAGCTTTTCATCTGACAATTATTTGTGGCAAGTAATGCTCAGAGCCACGCTAACACATAGGTGTTAGCGTGCATCATTAATTTAGGAGCCAATTAGCTCACTCAACTAAGTTAATTTAGGGTGGGCTGCACATCTAAGCCATAGCCGAACATTACAGCTAATACCAATACAACCGATGCTGCGACCATTAGTTTAATTAGTAGTGGTAAACAGAATCTAAACCAATGTCCGTAGGGCACACCTGCCATCCCTAAAATGCCCATAAGAACAGCATTGGTCGGTATGATCATATTTGAAAAGCCATCACCAAATTGGTAAGCAAGCACAGCAACTTGTCTTGGTACACCGACTAAATCACCTAGTGGCGCCATGAGTGGCATGGTGACATAAGCTTGCCCTGAACCAGAAGGAATAAAGGTATTGAGTAGGGTTTGAATAACCAGCATGCCAATTGCAGATATTTCTGCTGATACATAAGAAAGCGGTAACGACATGCCATGTACAAGGCTATGCAGGATTTGGCCGTCTTCTAAAATAAGGGCGATACCACGTGCAACACCAATTAACACTGCGGTGGTAACAAGATCAGATACGCCTTCTATAAATTTGTTTGCTGCTTCATCAGCAGATAGTTTGCCTAAAATGGCTACAACCACACCCCAAGCAATAAAAACACCACCTAGCTCGTATAAGTACCAGCCCTTAGTTGCGATGCCCCATACTGCAATTACTAGGGTAATAATAAAGCTACCTAAAACTAGTTTATGGCGCAGGGCAAGTGCTGGGTAACTTGTTGCTGTTTGATTTTCGAGTGGGCAAGGCACGCCAATCATCATTGATTTAGACGGATCGTGCGCTACCTTTTTGGTGTATTGCCAAACATGATGAAAACCAATGAGTACAAATGGAATAAATATCGCTAAACGTAACCACAGACCAGAGTAAACAGGAATACCTGCAATTTGCTGTGCGATTAATACCGTAAATGGGTTAAATGCCGAAACACCATAACCAATACCATAACCTGCGACTATCATACCTACGGCGGTCATTGCATCTAGGCGCATTGCTTTGCAAAGCGCGACGAGAATAATAACAAAAGGAATATATTCGCCGGCGGTACCAATACTGCTTGATGCTAAGGCAAAGCAAAACACCACCATAAAGATTAATCGTTGCGGTTTTTTACCGTGTCGCTCTAAAAGCCTACCAATGAGAGCATCAACAGTGCCTGTGGCACGTGCAACAGCTAATACGCCGCCCACAATTAACACAAAGAAAATAACATCTTGAGCAGCAGCAAAAGCGCGAGGTATGGCTTGTAATAAATCCCATGGAGTTAAGTAATGGCGCTCAGCAACCGTTTGATAGGTGCCCGCAACAACCATTTCTCGGCCTGATTCACTTAATGTAGTAGTGAAAAAACCTTGTGGTACTAACCAAGTAGCAATAAGCGCAACAACCATCATGCCCAGCAGCAGTATCAGGGTATGTGGAACTTTAAAACGTAAACCCATTTATTCTCCGTAATTATGTTAGGTTAAATTCTTGAAATAATAACATGATAAAAGCGGATAGGTTGTCTCTAAAATGTCCACACTGTTAATGATTGTAATAATTAAGATACAAAAAAGGCCAGGAAACTGGCCTTATAAAGTTTATTTGAATTTTATTTAGCTAACCCAAATGGGTCATCGATGCTATGAGCAGGCTCGGTAAACCAACGCGGACCTTCGTCTGTCATATAAAAGTGATCTTCTAAGCGAATACCAAACTCATCAGGTACGACAATCATAGGTTCATTGCTAAAACACATACCTGTTGCGAGTGGAGTAGGGTTACCACCCACAAGGTATGGCCATTCATGAATATCTAAACCAATGCCATGGCCGGTTCTATGTGGGCAGCCTGGTGTTTGATATTCTGGCCCCATGCCGTTTTCGGCTAGGTACTGCCTTGCAGCATCGTCTACTTTGCCACATGGCTCACCAATTTTTGCGGCAGCAAAAGCAGCAAGTTGGGCATTTTTCTCGTGTTGCCAAAACATACGTTGACGATCAGTTGCTTCACCAAATACATAAGTACGGGTAATATCAGAGAGGTAATCATGTACTTTACAGCCAGTATCAATCAGTACCACGTCACCTTTTTTAAGGGTTTGCGGGTTTTTAACACCATGCGGGAAAGACGACGCAACACCAAATAGCACAATACAAAAATAGTTACCCGGTGCGCCGACTTTTTGGTGCGCTTTTTTAATAAAGGCTTTAACCTCAGTTGTGGTGATACCTTCATAAAGCATACTTGCCGTTGCTTTATGTACTTCTAAAGTCATGTCCATAGCACGTTGCATTAAGGCAAGTTCATTGGCTGATTTATGCATGCGGCAGTGCGCTGTTACGCACTGTGCGTTAACAATGTTGTAATCGCCGTTCGCTTTATTAATGCCGTCGTAGATGAAAAACTGCGCGCTTTCATCAATACCAAGGGTGCCTGTTTTGCTAATGCCCATTTCTGTAAGAACATCTACACACAATTGATAAGGGTTTTCGTGTTCTTGCCAACCACGAATTGGGCCATCAATCACCATAAAATCGTTTAAGCTGCCGATTTCAAAAAACGGCGCTATATATTGAACATCACCTTTTGCAGGTAAAATAGCGCCAACTAAACGCTCGCTTGCGTACCAACGCATACCCGTAAAGTAGGCTAGGTTAGTGCCTGCATTTAAGTAAATTGCATCAATATTGTTTGCTTGCATATACGCTTGTGCTTTTGCGATACGCGCATGAAATTCGTCATTTTGAATAGGGGTTAAATCTGTTGTCATATCTGACAAAGAGTCAAGCGCCTGCTCTGGCGTTTGTGTGCCAATACCATATGTTATCATTGTGTACTCCTTGGTTTTTTCTGCATTGTGGCTTGAGTAAACAGTTGATGCAAACTCACTGCGACTAATCGCATAATATTCGTATTTATTGACATAACTGTTAGCATGCGCAAAAAATAAGGAGCGACAATGCAAGTTAATTACTTAAAAAGACAAGCTGAATTTAAAGCCTTGCTAGAGCAACAAGGTTACAGCGCCATGTTAGTACTTGGTCATGAAAATATTCGTTACTTAAGTGGTTTTAGCGGTAATGCTGCTTATGCATTAATTACTCAAGATGCGTGTGTGTTGATCACTGATTACCGATACCACCAACGTGCAATTGCTGAAACAACAGGGTTTGAAGTTGTTTGTCGAGACAGAGACAACGAAACTCTTGGTCATTGTATTAACAGGCACCTTAACCCAAACAGCCATGTCGCATTTGATGCAAGCTATGTCACGGTAGCCATTTGGCAAGGTGTGGCAGATGAGCTAAGCGGCCACACATTAACTGCGGTAAACGGCTTAATTGAAAAACTAAGGCGCGTTAAAGATAGCTGGGAAGTTGCACAAATTAAAGCTGCTGCGGCCATCGCTGATGAAGCATTAGCACAAACGTTGCCTTATTTTAAACCGGGTGTAACCGAGCGTGACCTTGCCTTAGAGCTTGAATTTAGAATGCAAAAGCTTGGTTCAGAAGGAATGTCGTTTGCCACCATCATGCTGTTTGCAGAGCGCTCAGCCTTGCCGCATGGTAACCAGTCAGATCAGGTTTTAAAGCAAGGTGACTTTGTAACCCTTGATTTTGGTGCGGTTGTAAATGGCTATCGCTCTGATATGACCCGCAGTTACATCATTGGCGAAGCGTCAGAAAAACAAACCCGTATTTATAATACTGTTCTTGATGCACAAAATGCGGCACTTGAAATGGTTAAACCGGGTATTAACTGTTTAGATTTAAATGCTATATCAAACAAGGTGATTACTGAGGCGGGCTTTGGCGAATACGCCGGTAAAGGGCTTGGCCATGGTTTAGGGCTGTTTTTACATGAAGTGCCATTCATCAACACTCTGACAGACTACAACCTTGAAGTTGGTAATGTGATCACCATTGAGCCCGGCATTTATATACCAGGCTATGGTGGTGTGCGCTTAGAAGATGACATAGTTATCACCGAATCTGGTTTTGAGGTGTTAACCCATGCGCCTAAGCCATTTATAATCTAGTGCTTAAATTAAAGGTTACTTTTTAGCATACGCTAAGCGGGCTAAACGTTCAGTTACATGGTAACTATCAAGCCCGCTCACTGCGACTGTGTCAATGGCTTCAATATCGACAAAGCCATCTTCTTGCAAGCAAGCCTCATCTAAGTAAATATCGGTTTATTTCACCTATGATCAGCTCAGTGCCATTGATGGCAAGGTGAAGGTGTTCTTTCAGCTCAAGCGCATATTTAAGCTTACTTTCTTTAACAAAAGGCGCTGTAAAGTCATTTAGGTATTCAGTACTGAGCCCTGTTGCATCAAATTCAGACTCGTCTTTGTCGTAGCGTGCCGATGTTTGATGTGCTTTGTTATAAATGTCTTTGTTCACGTGGTTAATCGTGTACTGCTTAGTGGCTAATAAGTTTTCTAGGGTATGGCGAGGCACTGAATGGGGCCTAATGATCATACCCACTAAAGGGGGATGTGCCCCAAGATGAAATACTGAACTGACAATCGCCAAATTGGTTTGGCCGTTGCTATCTTGAGTGCCGATTAAGTTGGCACTTTTAAACCCCGACAAACTATTAATTAAATGAGCGCGGTAGCGGTTTTCTAAATCAGCAATGGCTTGTTTTGTAAAATGCATAAATTTCCTGTTACCAGTCTATGGGTTTTCCTTGCCAGTCCAAGTAGGCAGGGTTGTGTGATTGTTGTAAATAGTCAGCATCACTTATCAATGAATACAGCTGCTCGGCTACAAACTCAGGGGTAAATAACTTTCCTTTGGGTACATTTGCCTGAAAGGGTTTTGATAAAGGCGTATCAGTGGTACCTGGGTGAAATAACACGCAGTGGCACTTTTTATAGCGTCTGCTAAGTTCAATCGCTGCAGATTTAAATAACATATTTAATGCCGCCTTCGATGCCCGATAGCTATACCAACCGCCTAACTTGTTATCACTAATGCTACCAACACGTGCACTAAGAGCACACACCACAGTTGAAGCTTGTGGCTTTAAAAGTATTGAGAATAAAGTCACACAGCGAATTGGCAGTAGAGCATTAGTTGTCATGCTATTTATAAAGTGCTGCTCAGATATTTGCTCAAGTTTACGTTCAGGCGCATTATTTGGATCATGCAATAGGCCGTTAAATATCATCAACTGGGCTAAATCATAGTGGCCACCGGCAAGTTCTTTAGCAATGCCACTTAAGCTTTGCTCTGAATAATCAGTAATAAAATGCTGGTGACTTATCTCATTGCTTGATGACTCATTGAAACTTGCCTTAAATTCATCTCGACTGATGGTGACGATATGACCCGTGTTGATTTGTTTATGAAGAGTAGTGAAATAGGCATTTGCAATTTCACTGCGTGCACCACACAAAATATAGAGTTGCATTTTTGACCTGTTATAAAAATATTTGAAAAAATTTCGCTCAAACTATCACCAACTAATAAAATGATAGTAGCTCTGTTTGTCTTGAGCTAACCCTACAAACATATAAAAAAAGGCGGGTAAAGATTTGACCATGCAAACATTAAGGATGCCTTAATTTACGGGGATTTTACCTTTTAAATTGGTAAGTCCATTTTACCAATTGAGCTAGCTTTAACGCTTTGTAGCTGACTAAGCTGCGTATTTATTACACTTTTATGTTTATAGATTGGTTATTCTTTTTTACGAGTATGTTAGAAAATTCGATCTATTAAATTAACGCTGACAATGATATTAATAAAAGGGATCAGTATTTAGCTGCGCTCGTGCTTGGCTAAATACTGTGCAGTAAGTACTTTCAACTTAGTTAAAGAAAGGAGTATGAGAATGAGTGAACAATACGCTGCACTTCGCGGTAATGTTAGTATGCTTGGACAAATGCTGGGTCAAACCATTAAAGATGCACAAGGACAAGCCATTTTAGATAAGGTAGAAGAGATTCGCGCTTTATCTAAATCGTCACGTAGTGGTAACGAAGCCGACAGACAGGCGCTTATCGAAGTACTACACGCTCTCACAGATGAAGAACTATTACCGGTTGCACGCTCATTTAATCATTTTTTGAATCTTGCTAATGTTGCTGAACAATTTCATACCGTATCGCGCTTTAATGATGTTGGCTTTTGCCAACTAAACCCTCTCACTCAAACATTAAAAGCGTTAGCAACAGCTTCAAAGCAAGGTCAAGTTGATCCGAATCACTTGGCACAAACACTCTCAAAACTCCACATCAATTTAGTACTGACGGCTCACCCAACTGAGGTGACACGCCGTACAATGATCAATAAACACGTTGAATTAAGTGATTGCCTTGCCTCTTTAGAGCGTAAAGACAACTTACCAAGTGAACGTGCAGATTTATTAAACCGCATTGCCCAACTTATTAGCCAAGCGTGGCATACCGACGACATTCGTCGCTCACGCCCAACGCCAATTGACGAAGCTAAATGGGGTTTTGCGGTTATTGAAAATAGCTTATGGCATGCTGTTCCGCGCTTCTTACGCGAGTTTGGCGAAGACGTAAAAGCAGAGCTTGATCTAGAGCTGCCGATTGATTTCAGCCCAATTGAATTTACTTCTTGGATGGGCGGCGACCGTGATGGTAACCCGTTCGTCACCGCTGAAGTCACACAGCAAGTACTTGATCATGGCCGCTGGATGGCACTCGATTTGTATTCGCGTGATATCGAAACGCTAAGCAATGAGCTATCAATGTCGGATGCAAGCGATGAGCTTATTGAGCTTGCAGGTCAAGATTTTGAACCTTATCGTGCGGTACTTAAAAAATTAAAGAATCAAATTGCCGAAACTGTGACGCATTTGGGCGCTAAAATTAAGAATAAGCGCACTGATTCTGAAGATTTAATTACCGATATCGCGCAAATTAAACACCCAATCGAAGTGTGCTATCGCTCGCTTATTAAGACCAACATGAAAGTAGTTGCCGATGGCTTGTTGCTTGATGTACTACGCCGTATTAACAGCTTTGGTCTGCGTCTTGCTAAACTCGATGTCCGTCAGGATTCATCGCGTCATGGTGATGTTTTCTCTGAACTAACACGTTATTTAGGTTTAGGTGATTACCATCAATGGCAAGAGGAAGACAAACAAGCGTTCTTACTTGCTGAGCTAAACTCTCGACGTCCGCTTATTCCAAAGCATTGGCAACCAAGCCCAGAAGTACAAGAGGTGCTAGATACATTTGATGTAATTGCAGCGCAAGATGCTCAAACATTTGGTTTGTATATTATTTCGATGGCACGCACTGCATCTGATGTGCTGGCAGTACAGTTACTGCTTAAAGAAAGTGGTTGTAAGTTTAACTTACCGGTTGCGCCATTATTTGAAACGTTAGATGACTTAAATAATGGTAAAGAGGTTATCGAATGTTTACTTGATAACACTTGGTACCGTGGTCATATTCAAAACCAACAAAATGTCATGATCGGCTACTCAGACTCAGCAAAAGATGCAGGTATGATGGCTGCTGGTTGGGCACAATATGAAGCTATGGATAAACTTGTTCAATTAGCCGAAAATCGCGGTATTGAACTTATTTTATTCCACGGCCGTGGTGGTACTGTTGGTCGTGGTGGCGCGCCAGCTGCGCAAGCACTACGTTCACAGCCTCCAGGTTCATTAAAAGGTGGCTTGCGAGTAACAGAGCAAGGTGAAATGATCCGCTTTAAGTTTGGTTTGCCTGCTGTTGCCCTGCAAAGCTTAAATATTTACGCTGGTGCTGTACTCGAGAGTAACTTGCTACCACCGCCAGAGCCGAAGAGCGAATGGCGTGATGTTATGGAACTTATTAGTGCTGATTCGTGTGAGCATTACCGCCAAGTTGTGCGCCATGATGAAAACTTTGTACCCTACTTTAGAATGGCAACGCCAGAGCAAGAGCTATCTAAATTACCACTTGGTTCTCGCCCTGCGAAGCGCAACCCGAACGGTGGGGTAGAAAGTCTTCGTGCTATTCCATGGATCTTTGCATGGAGCCAAAACCGTTTAATGCTGCCAGCTTGGTTAGGTGCATTAACAGGCCTTAAAGCTGCTTTAGATAAGTATGGCATCGAGACACTTCACGAAATGAGCTTAAAATGGCCATTCTTCCGTGCTCGTTTAGAGATGCTAGAAATGGTATTTAGTAAAGCCGATTCATGGTTAAGTGCGCATTACGATGATGCATTAGTAACTGAGCAATATAAGCCATTAGGCGTAAAACTTCGTCAGGAGTTGAGTGAGGCTATTGAGCTTGTGCAATCGCTTAGCCCACAAAAGAGCCTGCTTGCAGACCAACCTTGGATCAAAGAGTCAATCGCGCTTCGTAACCCGTACACAGATCCACTTAACTTATTACAAGTTGAGTTACTGCGTCGTTCACGCGAAGCTGACGTGGGCTCTGAAGGCGATATTGATAATGCCTTGATGATCACTATGACAGGTATCGCTGCTGGTATGCGTAATACCGGTTAATAGCAAGTATCATCAACCAATCGAGCATCGATTGGTAGGCTAATAACAAATTGTGCGCCGTGTTCATAAGGCTCGGCGCATATTTCTCCCTTCAAATTAAATTTAACTGCATTAAAAACAACATTTAACCCAAGTCCTAGGTGTTTATCGCCCATATTAGTGGTATAGAAAGGAGTAAAGATATCATGCAAGATAGTTTCCTTAATACCGACCCCGTTGTCTTGATAAATAATTTCGACATGCTTAGGAAAAGCTTTAATCTCGATCTCAATTAAGCCGTGTAGCTTTATTGCAAAACCATGTTCGCAGGAATTAATGATTAAGGTTTTTAATATGTCTCCAATAATTGCAGGGTAAGAAGTTATTACAACATTATCGCCCTGAATATCGAATTTAATACACTTTCCTAAATAACTTGAGAAAGGCAGAACTCTGCGTGATATTTCTTCTTTTAGGTTAAACTGGACTAGCGGTTTATCTAAATCAATAGACACATTGAGTGCCTTAAATTCTTCGACAATACTGGCAAGTCGAGCGATGCTAGCCTGTATTAAATCTTTTGCATCGTTTGTATCGTTTAAAAAGCTATGAAGGTGCTTGCTAGATAGCTCTTGAGATTTAAACTTTTGGCAAATAAGTGTAAGTTGATCATCAATTAAAGAGCTAGCGGTTACAATGGTGCCAATGGGCGTATTTAATTGATGCGCCATACCAGATACTAATGCGGTTAACGATGCTATTTTTTCGATTTCAATAAGTTGTGCTTGTGTGTTATGAAGTTTTGTTAATGTTTTAGATAGGGCATTCTTTTGTTGCTTCGTCCTCACTGTCATCAACGTTAATACGATTAAAATTGAGCATAAGGCAAAAGCAATCGCCATAAAGATCACTTTATTTGCTTTATTTTTTGAAGCCTGAACTTGATTTGATTTAGTTAAAAGTTCTATTTCTGCTTCTTTAGTCGTTATATCTAATTCTGCTAACGCTTTGGCAAGATTAGTACTGGTTTGTCTTCTTAGAATTTTTTCTTGAGTTTCATAGAGCTGTTTGTATGCATCAATTGCTGCATGGTAGTTTTTTTGTTGTAAATGCAAAGAGGCTGATAGCTCTTGTGTAGCTAGCAATAATTGATAGTCAGAGATTTTTTTATTTTTTAAATCAATTGACTGAATTTGTGCTAGAGCCAATGCAGGTTTATTTTGGGCTTTGTATGTTTTAGCAAGTTCTAATATTACAGCAAGCTTATCGCTTTGAAGATTATTCTCATTTAGTAAATTGAGTGCTTTTTTCAATATTATTTCTGCTTTTTTATATTGTGCTTGAAAGTTATAAATTTTTCCCTGAGTGGTTATATTAACTATTTGGTGTGAAAGAAAGTCGTTGCTTTTCTGAAAGTTATATATGTTACTAAGTAGTTCTAATGCTTGGTCATATTTTTTTAAACCAAGCAAAGCCTTAGCAAGAAGATTACTCGTAAACGACTCATTAAAGGTATGGTTATTTGTTTTGCTATACTCTCTAAATTTTTTAAATATTTCTGCTGCATTGTTATATAGGTGTAATTTTAAGTAGATAACAGCGATGTTGTTTTCAGTTTGCATTACAAGGTTATTATTCCTCATCTTTGCAAAAGGGAGCGCTTGTTTGTAATGATTAAGTGCTTCTTGATATAACCCTAAATGGGAATAGATATTTCCCGAAATATTATAGTAGCCATACATCAGACTCTTATCTTTCGATTTGGCAACCATACTCTCGAACTCTACAAGCGTAATCATCGCTTCATCTAGTTTATTATTACCAGATAAAACCCACGCTTTATAGTTAGTCATAATGATCTTCTGTTCAAGATTCAACTCAGAATCGGCTAGTATTTTATTTACTTCTTCTAAACCTAGCTGTCTTGAGTTTGCGTAAGTGTTTCTGACTTGGTTGCGTAGTTTTTCAAATTCTGTTGCTGTAATTGCGGTTGCTTGCAAAGGAACTGACAAAAACATGCCTGCGATAATTGGAACCATGAATCTCATGATTTATTCCTATCCAAGCAAACATGTATCATCTGACAATACGTGTTTACTCTACTGCTTTAAGATGATGTTCATTGTAAGTTTTCACTCATTTTAAGGGCATCTGAAAAGGCTTAAATTAAAGGCAGAATTCTCGTGCATGTTTAAAAAAAGCATTAAAGGTTAATTTAAGGTAACGCCAAAAATGTATTTTTCTAGTTATAAATTCTTATATTTAATGCTGGTCATACCTATTTAATTGCTAGCTATTGACTAGGTTAGGGTTATAAATAAAATATGCTGGCTTTCAACTCTGAGAGCTAGAGTTAACCCCTAACCACTCACGCAGTTTAAGAGTATTTTTATGTCAAACGTGTCTACTTGCATTACCTATGATGCATCTACGTCGTTAGTTATGATGACGTTAAGAGGGACGGCAAGCGCACAGGATGTGATTAACTTTTACCAAATCGCCCAACAATACTCAGTATTATATGGGTCAGATAAAATACTCGTTGACGTGTCTGAGTTGACGCACAATTTCGCACCTGCTGATTTATTCACAATTATGCCGGCAGTGGCAAACTCTTTGAAAGAAGCTGTTGTAGCAATTGTCGTAAGTTTTGATGGTTTTATGCACGACTTATTTATGCAAAAAGCAAAGCGCTATAACTTACAAGCTGAAAACTTTGAATGTTTTAACAAAGCAAAAAATTGGCTGGTTCGTCAATAATTGGTCGAGCTAGTCATCGCTATTTTGTTGTGTATATCTGGGCTTACAAATACCGCTAATTTTTAGCTTTTATTGTGCGATTTACCTTGATGTTTACCGCCAAAACCTAGCAATTCATTACGTAACCTTTTAAACTGTTTAGCCAATTAATAATTATAATTTGTTATGACAGCAACTAGGATAGATGCAAGCAAACTAGCTCAAAATTCAGAGCCGTTTAGCTTCAATGATCAACAAAAAAATTCTCTTTTTGCCCAGCTAAAACAGCAACGTGGCATCTTATCTCAAACAGATATTTCTTCTCTTTGTCAGCAGTTTCAAGTTAGCCAACTTGAGTTACTAAAAGCTTGTGTACCCGTCGCAAGTTTATTTTCTGTGGCGCCTATTTCTAAATTCTACGTGGGCGCTATTGCAGTTGGGTTAAATGAGCAAGGCGAAACAAATTTCTATTTTGGCGCTAATGTTGAGTTTTCTCATCAAGCCTTGAGTTTAGTCGTTCATGCTGAGCAATCAGCGATTAATAATGCTTGGCTTAATGGCGCGCAAGCAGTACAAAGAATTGCAATCAGTGACGCTCCTTGTGGCTATTGCCGTCAATTTATGAATGAATTGAGTACTGCAGACTCACTTGAGATTTTATTACCAGAGCGTGACTTTAACCTTCATGAGTTATTACCTTATTCATTTGGCCCGAAAGATTTAGGTAATGATGCGTGTTTATTTTCGCATAAGCAAAGTGATAAACAATTTGCCGACCTTACCATTGATGACGCAAAACTTATTCAATTAGCACTCAATGCATATGTGCCATACACAGGTAATTTTAGTGCTGTTAAATTAAGTACATTTACCGAAGGGGATTTTTACGGAAGCTATGCCGAAAATGCTGCCTATAGTCCAAGCCTTTCGCCATTACAAAGTGCATTGAGTCAGTTTTATCTTGCGGGTTTAAGCTTTGATGATAAAACAGTTAAGTCGATAACCTTGTTAGAAACACAAGGGGCAGAAAATCAATATGAGGTGGCTAAATCTGTGCTGGCAAGCTTTGCAAACCCACCAGCATTTGAGCACTATATTGCGAAATTAAGTAACGCTTAATTAAGCAATAGTTTTGCAGCTTCAATGACGACGGCGACTGATTTTTTCTCAATCTCGCCGTGGTCAACATTCGGAATCTCTTGTTTAGTACGATTTACTAAAACACCTGCAACACATGCTGCGCGTAAGCCAAGGGCAGCACACATAGTAAATAGTGTTGCTGATTCCATCTCGTAGTTCATCACACCTAGTTTTTGCCACTCTTCACAGCTGCCTTGGAATGAGCGCGGAACATAACCTGAATAAGTATCGTAACGCTCTTGACCTGGGTAGAATGTGTCACTTGATGCAGTAATACCAATGTGGAAATTAATTCCTAATTTATCACATGCATTGACCATTGCTTGTGTAGCAAAAAAGTCAGACACAGCAGGGTAGCTTAGTGGTGCAAAATGCTGGCTTGCGCCATCTAATCGAACAGATGCTTGGCTAATTAAAATGTCGCCTTCATTGATGTGCGGCTGAATAGCACCGGTCGTGCCAATTCGCAAAAAGGTATCAATACCAAGTTGGGCAAGCTCTTCAACAGCAATTGAAGTAGATGGGCCGCCAATACCGGTTGAACAAACGACAACACTGTGGCCGTTTAGCTCACCACGGTAAACATGAAATTCACGAGTCTTCGCTAAGCATTCAGGGTTATCAAGAAGCGTAGAAATGCGTGCTGAGCGGTCAGGATCGCCAGGTACGATAGCAAGAGTTGCCCCTTTTAAGTCGTCACGTGTGATCCCTAAGTGAAATACCTTTTCCATTATTAAACCTTATTTTTGTCTAAAGCGTAATACTTTAATCATATGTGTTTAAAGTACAGGACAGATGTCCGATTAACTTAACAATGTTGCAAGAATTGCACAGTTAACCTAAACCTAAAGATGTCACCTTTAATGAGGATACATTATGCCAGCATCATCTTCTATGAACAAAAACCACGAATTTGCTCGTTGTTTAGAGAGCTCTCAAATATCTGCATCTGCACCGTTTCATTGGTTAGCACTTGCATTTAAGGACATCGCTAATGCGCCAATACTGAGTCTTGTCTACGGATTAGTATTTACCTTGATACCAGCGACAATTATGTATTTTGTATATCAGTTTGATACGCACTTAGTTATTTTGCCTGCTGTGGTTGGCTTTGCATTAATAGGCCCTGCCTTTGCTGCTGGCCTTTATGATGTAGCGTGGGAGCTTGAAAAAGGCCATAAACCTACTCTAATGCATAGCCTGAAATCGATGTTTAGAAACCCAGCAGGTGAATGGGGCTTTGCTGTGTTATTAATGGTGATTATGATTGTTTGGATGCGTTTAGCTGCGCTCATCCACGCCCTATATCCGAATGTTGTTAACCCGAGTTTTGAGCAGTTATCTGCGTTTTTAACGCTCGGTAGTATTGTCGGTGGTATCTTACTGGTCACTGTATTTGCTATCTCAGCGTTTACCCCGCAAATTATGATGGAACGCAGAGTTGATATTATGACTGCGGTAATTTCTTCAATGAATGCGGTTAAAACCAATTTTGCTGCCATGGTTGTTTGGGCTGGGATAATACTCTGTTTAGTGTTTGTTGGTTTTATTACAGGCACTGCTGGGTTTATTGTGATTATGCCTTTATTAAGCTACGCCAGTTGGCATGCATACATTGCGGTTATCAAAACCAAGAAGCCAAGAGGCTACGAATAATGAGTATTCACTTCGTTTGAATATAAATCTATAGCGGCAATCGACTCGGTTGCCGCAAAATTTGACTTTCTTTTCGCGCATGTTATACCTGCCAAAATACAGCGCTCTAATTTGACTAGAGCAGTTTAAATTCATCTGCATAGAAAATATAATCATTTAATATCAGTGAGTTATAGGTTTAGTTGAGCAAGTGATTGTTGAGTCTTAAAAATCTTAACTATACACAAACCTGATTGCGCAAGTTTTTTAATTACGCATGAATATGCAGATAATAATCAGCGGAGTAGAGATGAGTAACACACAAAAAGCATTCCACGAAAAACTAAGTCAGTGTCTTTGTCCTCCTGGCGATGGTGTATTTACAGTAAATACAGCAAAAGAGCGTAAAGATGCGTTGCGTACTAAATTATACGGTCAAACAGACAATGTTGATGTGCTTTGGAAAGAGTCACTTGAAACATTGGCAGAGTCTGAGCACAAAGCCGTTATTTTAGGTATTAGCTCTGACTGCGGCGGTGGTATATTACGTGGTGCTAACTGGGGACCTCTTTTTTTACGCTCTACCTTGATTGATCAACAACCGCAAGCACGCGCTTTTGATTTAGGTGATGTGCGTGTGATCCCACATTTACTGCATGATAAATACCTTAACGATGCGACCATCACAAACTGCCAAAAAGCGTTATATGCTGATGAAAACAGTGAATACCATGTATCACCTTTGTCTATCACTGAAGATGTCTGTGACGGCTTTTATGCGAACTACCCTGATAAGGGTATTTTTGGTATCGGTGGCGACCACTCAATTAGCTACCCGCTAACTAAAGCTTACTTAAAAGCAAAACGTGATGCTGGCAAACGCACTGCAATCATTCACTTTGATGCTCATACAGATTTATTAGTAGAGCGTCTTGGTATTGATTTATGCTTTGGTTCTTGGTGTACACATATTCTTGAGTACTTACCAGCGCCACGTAACCTAATTCAATTTGGTATCCGCTCTAGTGGTAAGCCTAAGCAACATTGGGAAGACACGTTTGGTGTTAAACAACATTGGGCCCACGAAATCATCGAACGTGGCTCTAAAGCAGTTGCTGAAGAAGTGATTGCACAGCTTAAAGCAGATAATGTTGATGAGCTTTATGTGAGCTTTGATATTGATGCGCTTGATGAAAGCTTTGCTTCAGCGACAGGAACACCAGAAGCAGGTGGCTTAACACCTCAGCATGCATTAGACATTCTTGTTGCATTGGCTGACGAGTTCCCAATTACAGGTGCTGATATGATGGAAATCGCGCCATTCACCGACAGCTCACTAATCGGCCAAACAAGTTCTGAAACGACACTCAGAGAAGGTGCTAAAATCTCTGCATTTTTGATTGGTGCAATGAATAAGTAATTCATTTTGCAAGATTAGCGGAAACTTAGTTTCCGCTAATTGTTTATTTCTATTTTACATTTCAAATTTCATCACCTCGCGCTATATTTGTATAAAAAATAATTATAATTTCCGGTATAGCGACTATGCATAAGCTCTTTATCTTACTTTATTTACTAGTGTCTCTACCTGTATTCTCTGCAATTACAGTGGTCACTGAAAATTTACCGCAGTTACAGTATCAAGATGAGAATGGTGAGTTAGTGGGGACTGTAGTTGATAAAGTACTAACATCGCTCAAGCAAAGTAACATCAACTATGAAATTTCTGTGAACCCTTGGTCTGTTTCTTACAATGCTGCTCTTAGAGATGAAAATACATGTATATTCTCAATAGCTAGATTACCTGCTAGGGAGCGTGATTTTATCTGGTTGTCAAAACTTGGACGTTTCTCTGCTTCATTTTATTCGTTTAATTTTCAGCAAATTTCAATTAGTAATTTACAACAAGCTAAGCAATACCGTATTGCGGTGCTAAAAGATAATTACTCTCATATTTTCTTAAAAGAACATGGCTTTGATGAAACAAATCAGCTGATATTACTTGATAGTTTTGACAATATTTATGATGTGTTAAAAAGTCGTCGAACGAGCATAGATTTAGTCGTTTTAAGTGATCAACAATTTGATTTTGAATTACAAAAAGACTCTACACTCAACTCACTAAAACCAGTGTTTAGTATTCCTGTTGTTAATCCTGACTTATATTTTGCTTGTAATAAAAATATGAACACTGCATGGCTTGAGAAGTTAAGTAAAGCCTTTGCTGATTACGATTAAAAATAGCACTTGTTGATTGTAATAAAGCGGCTATAATCAGCTGCTTTTTGTCCATTCTCGCCAAACTCTAGCTAGCAAAACGAGCAAAAAGTTGTTTGCATTCAACACTCTGAATGCGTTTAAATGTTAGGAGTTACAATGAGTGACTTACTCATTATTATTATTTTAATTCTGATCAGTGCGTTGTTTGCTATGAGCGAAATTGCAATAGCAGCATCACGCAAGATTAAATTACGAGTAATGGTGGACGAGGGGAGTTCTAAAGCCCAAGCGGTGCTGGCGTTGCAAGAGCAACCTGGTGCTTTCTTTGCCATGATACAAATTGCCCTGAATGCAATTGCCATTTTGGGTGGTATTGTTGGTGAGCAAGCATTATCGCCTTATATCGAACAAATCTTAGGTATGATTTACCAAGGACCTTTACTAAGCCAAATCAGCTTTTTGATTTCGTTTTTGAGTATTACCTCTTTGTTTATTCTATTTGCTGACTTATTACCTAAACGGTTAGCGATGATTATGCCGGAAGCCGTTGCAGTTAATGTGGTTTCTATAATGCGCTGGGTAACTTTTGCGCTAACACCCTTTGTCGTTTTCTTTAATGGAATTACCAACCTGATTTTGCGCGCGTTTAAAGTACCCGCTGAACGAGAAGACATTGTTACGACAGAAGACATTGTGGCGATGATGGATGCAGGGGCAGAGTACGGTAGCTTACAGCAACAAGAATATGAGTTAATTGGCAATGTATTCGATTTAGAAGCGCGTTTTTTATCGAGTGTAATGACCCCACGTGATCAAATTGTCTATTTTGATGTTAAAGCAGATGCTCAAGAAGTGGCGACCAAAATTATCGAACACCCACATAACCACTTTTTAGTCTGTGATGGTAATTTAGATAAATTAATAGGTTCAGTTGAATCAAAAGATATTTTGCGCAAAGTACTTAAAGGGCAAAGCGCCGAAATTGATAATGAATTGATAAGCCAAGATATTTTTTATCTTCCAGAAACATTGAGTTTGTCTGAAGCTTTAAACACATTCAAAAAAGCGGCTGAACCATTTGCCGTTGTGGTTAACGAGTATGCACTCATGGTAGGTATTGTCACTGTCAAAGATTTAATGAAAGGCTTTATGGGGGATTTAATTAGCCATCAAGGCGAAGAGTTAATTATTCAACGTGATAATTCATCTTGGCTGGTCGATGGTTTAACACCTGTGGTTGAGCTTGCTAAGGTACTTGAAATTGAAGAGTTTCCTGAGCAATCTCATTACGAAACAGTCGCAGGGTTTTTGATCTACACCATGAAACGCCTGCCTAAACGCGCTGAGTTTATCAATTTTGGTGGCTATAAGTTTGAAGTTGTCGATGTTGAAGGAGTGAAAGTCGAGCAACTACTCGTTACTCGCATTTCGGATACTGTTTAGGCCGCCGATGCGGCCTTACTCAAAGGCGCCTTTCACAAGGGCGTTACCTTTGCTTACCATATGAACACCCTTTGACCAGCATTCTGTTGGCGCAAGCGTTGTTTTATTAAGTAGCACAAGATCGGCATCTGCATTTTGTTTAATGACACCTTTATTGATACCCAGTATCTGTGCAGGGTTTGATGTAATCGCCATTAAAGCGTGTTCAATCGAAACATTATATTTTTGCACTGCTTCTACAAACGAACCATGCAATGTAGACTCTTTACCGACTTCAAGGCCAAGCAGATTATAGCTTTTGTCAAAAATAGGGAGACTTGCATGGCCATCAGAGCTCATAGTGAGCTTTGTTGGGTCGACCTTATTCTCTAGGCAATAAGCGAGTGCGTGTGCGGCAGAGTATTCACCATGAGCAAGGTCATACTCGGTTGTACTTGTTGTAAAATCGATAGTGCCACCGGCTTTACAAAACTCTACCCCAGCATTAAGTAAGTCGATATTTCGATTCATGTGAGTTGGGTAAAATTGTGCCAGTGAAATATCGGTTAGCTTATCAACCTCATGTAATAACGATAAATGTGTATCAACAGGGCCAACATGAATGCTGACTGTGCCTTTTTTACCACTTAACATGCCTGCCACTTTTGCCTCTGCGGCAAGCTCTGCCAGCTGTTGTACCGTGGGTTGGCTACTACGATGATCAGATATAGCAACTTCACCCACACCAATAAACTCATCAATGTACATTAAATCGCTGGTGACTGAGCCAGTCAGTGTTTTCGCAGGTAAATGATATGAGCCCGAATGACAAAACACGTTGAGCCCAAGCTCTTTCAGCTCTTTTGCTTTAGCAATCAGGTTACTATGCGTTCGGCTACTTGAGTCAGTGCCAAGGGCTGCAATAACGGTTGTTGTGCCATGCAATGTTGAATCAGTCAGGTTCATTTCTGGTGTTCTGCTTGCAAAGCCAGCTTCGCCGCCTCCGCCAGTTATATGAACGAGTGAATCTACAAACCCTGGGGCTAAAATACAATGAGTGCCATCGACTGTGGTAATCCTCTGATAAGTATCGATGGTGATTTCAGGCTGTATATCAACTATTTTTCCGCCAGCAATAAGTACATCTTGAGTGCCTAAAGGTGAGGGGGCGAAAACGTCTGCGCCTTTTATAAGTGTTAACATAATTAAATCTTTTACTGATAGTTAATAAAGTGTGCGAGAAAAATAAAGCAGCTAGCAAGGCCAAACAAAGCTAAAGTGAAGCGCCAAATAAAACGTGCCCATTCACTCCAATCTAATTTAACAATACCTAAACAGCCAATGAGACTAGCAGAAGTCGGAATAAAAATATTGGTTAAACCATCACCCAACTGAAATGCTAACACCACAATTTGACGTGAGATATTTAATAAATCACCGAGCGGTGACATTAGCGGCATCGTTATGGCTGCTTGTCCAGAGCCTGACGAAACAAAGAAGTTAAATACACTTTGAAATAATAGCATGCCCCAAGCCGCAATATAGTCGGGTACAACTGAAATGCTGGTGGCACTGTAGTACAGCAAGGTATTTAGAGTTGAAGGCGAGGTTAAGTCACTACCGCCAAGTATTAAAATAACGCCTTTTGCAAGTGCCACTAAAAGCGCGGCAGGTAGCAGTTCTTGAGCACCTTCTTTAAATGCGTTTGCGCTTTCATTGGCAGTTTGTTTTTTAAATAGGCTGGCGATTACAGCACAAGCAATCCCTAGGCAAAAGAATTGCGCTGCTAATTCAGGAATATAATACTGCCTAGCCATCACGCCCCAAATAACCCAAACAATGCCAGCAATAAAAGTAAGTAAGATTAGTTTATCTGCGCTATCTAAATTTATTGCACTGTCTTGGTGTTGGTTAGATTGTTGTTTAGTGGCTCTGATAGAGTTGGCATAGCGAATAGTGAATACAAGGCCAAATGAAGTAAAAACAAGCCAAGCAACCATTCTGAACCCTGCGCCAGAAAAAACGGGAATTTCAGCTATAGACTGAGCTATGGCAATGCTAAACGGGTTCATCCATGAGGTGGCAAAGCCAATTTGTGTAGCAACATAGGTTGTTAATACCGTTACTTTTGCGTCATAGCCAAGTTGTTTCATAATCGGGAATAACACAATACAAAAGGCAATGGCTTCCTCACCCATGCCGAAAACCGCACCACCTAAAGAGAAAAGCACGAACAAGAGAGGAATGAATACCCACTCAATATGTTGTGTTTTATTGATCAGTGCCATGATGCCGTTATTTACCGCACCGGTTTTTAAGATAATCCCAAACGCACCGCCAGTGATTAAAATAAACGCCATCACACCAATCGCTGCGCCATACTTATCACCTGACACTAATCCTTCAAATAAGACATTAGCGAGGCCAATTTCACCACCTTCTGCAAATAATGCTGGCGGGGTATGATCTGAGGCTGTTTGATATTGTGATAATTCAACACTATGGCTATCTTTTTCGGCATTAAATACACCGGGGGTAATAAATAGGCTGGCAAAATAGGCGATAACTGCGACGCACAACAAAATGATGCTCGCATCTGGCATCGCAAACTGTTTGTTTTTCATAAAGTCACTTAAATGTCATTCGACGTTTATAAGATAAGCAAGGTATTGTAGCCCTTGCTAAGAAAGATTAATACTGAGAGTCGTCAGTTTAAGATAATGTAAGCTCAAAAGTGTGGGCGACTATTAAGCCGCCCATACCTTGCTAAAAGCGATAGCTCAAACTTAACGTATAGCGACTGCCATACGCATTATGGTTTATAGAATCAAAACCTCGACTTGAACCATATAGTTTAGGCGGTTCTTTATTGAAGATATTATCGATACGAGCACGGATTGATAATGCATCATTGATAAAATATCCGGCTGATAAATCCCATACTAGCCAGTCATCAACATCACGCTTTAACTCATCATTAAGCTCGCCAAGTTCTTCTAGCTCGTCTATTTCACGGCCACGAAGCCCTTCAATATCATCCTCATAGCTACTGGTATAATTGGCACCTAGATTTATGTAATAACTCTCGGCATCCCAATCGATAGAGAATCTGCCAACATTTTCAGGGTAGCGATAAGTGCCGATTAGCTTTTCGATTGCATCTGAACCGGGTTTATTTCTCTCAAACTCTAAATAGTGTGTACCATCAAAAGCGAGCGTTAAGTTACCTTGTGCAAAAAGAAAACGATGATCGAACTTAAAGTCGATTCCCGCTAAGGTTTGTGTGCCGGTATTTTCCAGTGGAATAACATGGTCTCTAAATAGCGGCAGGAATAGCTCATCTTCTCGCGGGTTAAACTCACTTATATAGTTTGCTAGGATCTCTGAAAGATTAGCGCCATCACTTTCGATATTAAGGCCTGCATTATCGGTTACTTCACACAGCTGCTGCTCGTAGGAAATACCTTGTTGTCCTTGTGGTACTAAGCCACAGTGACGAAGAGACGCGTCCGTAATTGCTCTATCTAGCACGGCAGTCATATTGGTATCGATGACTTGCTCATGATCAAAATGCCAATAATCGACAGTTAGGTTGGTATTTACAGATGGACTCCATGCAAAGCCAATGCTGAGCGCTTCAGATTCCTCGGCTTTGAGTGTTTGATTACCAAGCTCTAGGCTGTTAACACTGACTTCTGTACCATCACCCATACAGTATAAATCTGCAACAGCCTGATTTGCGCCGCAATCAAAGCTTGATTGTGTGGTCCGTAATTTTACGCCAGCTTGAGTTAATGATGGTGCTCTAAACGACGTTGACCAAGAGCTCCTAATAATTAGAGAATCTGAAGGGCGGTAGCTTAAACCCACTTTAGGGTTAAATGTTCCACCAAAGTCATCGTAATGATCGTAACGACCAGCAATTTGCAATTCTAGCTGCTCAGTAACTGGCATATTCAACTCTACAAATGCAGCGTACTGTGTGCGGTCTGCTTCTGATAAGCTCGAGCCAAAACCAAAAACGTCGACTAAATAACCATTTTCAGCACGCGCTTGAGAGTCTAAAGACGGAATATCTTTTAACTCTTCTCGGCGAGCCTCAATACCAAATGCAGCATAAATGGGTAACTCATTAAATGTAAATAAATCGCCATTAAAGTTTAAATCCCATCCGTAGACTGTACTTTCACCACTTCTACTTGGGTTTGCTTTTGCAAGCTCAAGCACCGCATCATTATTAGCATCACCCTGTAAAAAAGGGTTGTAGAATGGCATTAACTGACCTTGCGCACAATTGAGCTGAGTTCCATCAAATGTAGCTAATGAACCGTCGGAGCATAATTCACCAGTGATTGCAGCATGAAATTGGTAGCGGTTGTAAATACCATCAATCGCTTCTTGCTCTGACTTAGAACGAGAAAATGTTACACCTGACTCCCAACTCCAGTCACCAATGTAACCGGCTAGGCTACTGACTAAGCGAAAGTTTTTAGTTTCAACTTCAACAGTTCGTGGTGAATTAAAACGTGCATCAAATGCAAAGCCATACACATCTCGACCCGCTTGAGTGGTAAATGGATCAATATAAAGCTGGTCCATTAAGTCGTTACTGCCATCAGCGTTATCATAAATGAATAGCGCATCTTCTATGATAAACGGACCATCATCGTCGTTTATTTGATTGATTGGTGCAGGTGATGAATAGGCTTTTGATTTAGTTTGGCTATAGAAGAAATCGGTATGCCAATCTAAATCACCTAAGGTGCTGTTGAACATAAAGCCAGTTGATAGGCTTTCAAATGGGGTTTCTAGGTAATCATCTTGGTTTGCATAGTAAGCACAAATTTGCTCACCATACTCAGTCGTGACAAGCTCTGTTTTACAGTTTGGGGCTGGTAGTTCATTGCCATCTCGGCTGCTGAAGTAATAAATGTTTGGTGAGTTCTCAAGTTTCGGTAAATATGAGTAACCATTTACTAGATTAGGCGTTGCGGTATAACTTCTGTCGGTCGCTTTAAAGGCATTGCGGTCGTAAATATCAGCAAATACCGTTAAGTTACTTTCACCGATATTGGTTCCGTAGACTAAGTTAAGTTGCTTCTTAGCTTCGTCATGACTGTCAAAGCTATTGGTGTAAGAAGTGTTTACTTCAGCTCCTTGATAGTCATCTTTGAGAATATAGTTAATAACACCGGCTACCGCATCAGCTCCATAAATTGCTGATGCGCCAGTGGCTAAAATATCAATGCGCTCGATTGCAGCAAGCGGAATTGAATTTACATCAACAAAGTTTTCAGTGCCTGCTGCAAACGAGCTTGGTGCAACACGGCGGCCATTAATGAGTGTTAATGTGGCTGAGGGACCCATACCTCTTAAGCTTGCAGCGGATTGACCCGCTGGCGTTGAGGTTGATGTACCACCACTTTCAGATGTTGAAAAGGTACCGGAACCGCCTTTAAAAACCGATAAATCTTTCAATAATTCATGAATAGTGTTCGCTCCTGAGCGCTTGATTGCATCTTGGTCAAGCACGGTAAGCGGGATGGTTCCTTCTAAATCAACCCCTTTAATTCGTGATCCTGTTACTTCTACTCGTTCAATTTTTTCTGATTGTTGGTCGTTTTGAGCATACACAGCGTGTACTGGGCACAGCACAGCACTGATTGCTACAGCAATTGATAACTGACGAAACATATTGATTTACCTTTGCCTTAAAAAACACACGGCAAAACCGTGACGTTTTGAATAATTGTTATAATTTTTTAGACAGGGCAGTGGGTTATAGACACAACTAGCCCCTCACAGGAAGTGAGGGGTGGCTACTCGTCAAACCACTCCGAAAGGTAGTGTGGAGAGTAGAAATATGTGCAAAGCGATAATGCGTTTTTCAACATAATTCCAATCCGTAAGGTCTTTTGACAAAGCTAGCGATACAGTGCTAGCTTACTCGCGTTTTTAAATGTTCCTTTTTTTTATAGCAAGCAACAAAAAGCTGCGCAAGCAATTTTCTAATATTTTTTTACAAGAGTGTAACAATATGAACATCCTTAAGGAGCAAAAGACTAAATATCAAACTTCAGCTTTTTCTTTGGTATTTAGTTTGTTTTTCGCATCATTTGACAGCAAAGTCTATGCAAATGATCAACAGCAAACGATGGTTTTAATTGGCGGATCTTTGACCACCTGCTCAAGTATGAGCCCTAAAAATTGTCTTTCGAATAAACAGATTAGTGGTAAACAGACTAATCAATATCGATTAAATAATGATGCTTTATCTGCAATAAAGACAAATTGGCCAACCAAGAACAAAAAAAATCGTCAGCAAACGCTTAAGGTATTAGCACAGATTGCACGTCAAAAGTCAGGTGTGATCACCAAAAGTGATATTTTATGGGCTTGGCGCGATTTAGATAACAAGTTACTAAACGAGCTTACTGATTCAGAATACAACTTTGTCATAGACTCACTTGAAGTGGCTGTATCAAATACAGATTCGACCCGCCAAAAAGAGTTGGTAAGTACAAGCGATAATAACGAACGTGCAGCCAATGATGTTTTAGACTTTGTTGCTGCTTCATTAAAAACAACCACCGAATCACCAACAATTTTAGCGGTTACTGCATCAAGCAGAGATCCATATGAATCAGCTGACTTTTATGAAGGGTTATTAAACTTTACTGGTGTTGAATCAAGCTGGTTACCTCTAACACCCGCCTTAGCAATTGCGATTACTAGTAAGCAATGTGAGAGTTTGGAATCTTTACGTACAGAGTCTATGGGCGTTTTTAATCGTGAGACTATTTACCCTGATCGAATCAAGGCCGAAAAAGCGCTTTGTGATAAAGGGGTCGATCATTTAGTTAAGCTGATTAAAAACGCGACGGGTATTATGTTTAACGGTGGCGATCAGAGTTTAACCAGAAAAGTACTGTTTGATGATAACGGTAAGCAATATCCTTGGACTCAGGCAATTTTACAAAGACCATTACTTGTTGGCACAAGCGCAGGTACAGCGGTGCAAAGTGGTGGTAAAAATGCCTATGGCACAGTGCCGATGATTTCAAATGGTACAAGTTTAGCGGCAATGAGAGAAGGCTCGTTTGCAGTATCACCGCCAAGTGAGCGCTGTGAAAATGAATGCGGTGATAAGCTTTCGGCTGATAGTCTTACCTATGAAAAACAAGGTGGGCTTGGCAGCTTTACTTATGGTGTTCTTGATACACACTTTAGCGAGCGCAACAGAACAATGCGTTTGGCAAGATTACTGGCAGATACCGGGCAACAGCATGGTTTTGGCATTGATGAGACCACCGCCCTTGTATCAATTCGAGCTGGTGAAACCGCACTAATGACGGTGATTGGTAAAAGCGGTGTCGTGCATGTTAAATCTAACGCTAAAAATAACGGAGCAATCAGTTATTGGCCTGCTGGTGCAGTTATTGATGTAACAAAGGATGGTTTTACTCTAGCTAAACGAACTGTTGATAATGCACTCCCTAGTATTAAAATTCCGCCACTGCCGATGCAGCGTTTTGGCACTATATTTTCAGATGCTAAATTACGTTCGCTTGTACAAGCTATGTGCTTAACACAAGAGCAACAAGCAGTCGCTCAGCATGATGAGTTTTTATTGGATTTAAATGCCACTGACAATACTCATTATTACCGTGTAAACACCAGTAGTACAGGCTGTGCGGTAGAAAACCTAGCCTTTAAAGTTAAGACATTCTAACGATGTAAGGTACTGAAAAAGTAGTGGATTATTTGTTCATTATTAGTTAGCGTAAGGCTAATAATGAACAAACCATGGAATGGGGTTATGAAATATAACGTACTACTTTTATTTATTTTTGGCTGTTTATTTGCCTATTTATCTATACCAGTCATAGGTTATGGTTCAGCTATTGCGATTCCAACCGAAGTACTTTCAGCCCTTTATGACTTGTCACCTAACTTTGCTTTATCAATGGTTGATATCGTTACTTTAGGCCTTCCTTTGTTAGCGTTACTTTTAGTATTTTTACTCATTAGTAAGTCTCTTTACCTTAAAGATAAAGCGTATTCATACTTTATATTGCTGACACCATTTTTAGCGCTGCATTTATATTTTGCTGTTAACAGCTTTTCTGCAAATATTGATAACACCACTTTACTGACTAGTCTGCCTAAGTATCTATTACTAGTGCTTTTTGCTGCGCTTTTTTCTACTCATAAGAAACCGAACTTTAGTTGATGTAAGTCATACGCGAAAGTTCAACATATAAGCTAATCTGTAATTAATCAGTGAACGAAGTTGATAACACAATGAAAAAATTACTGCTATTAACAAGTGGGGGTGATTGCCCTGGGCTTAATGGGGTGATCAGAGCGGTGGTTAAAGCAGCCGAGCATGATGGCAATTGGCAGGTGTATGGTAGCCGAAGAGCTTACTTTGGTGTGCTTGAAAAACCAAATGATATTATACACTTAACTAGTGAAGTGGTGGCGGGTATTCATGTTCGTGGTGGAACAATTCTCGAAACTGTTAATAAAGGGAATCCAACCGCTTTTCCTGCTGAAATAGCAGGCGAACAAGTGTTTATTGACCGCTCTGATGAGTTAATCAGTATTATTAAGCAACTTGGGTTTGATGCCGTTATAAATATTGGTGGTGATGGTTCGCATAGGGTATCTCAGCATTTATTTGAGCATGGCTTAAATATCGTAGGCGTACCAAAAACCATTGATAATGATTTATATGGCACTGATTACACAATTGGTTTTCAGACTGCTGTCGACACCGCCACCGAAGCAATTGATCGATTAATACCAACAGCGCAAAGTCATAACCGAGTGATTGTGACTGAGGTAATGGGACGCGATGCCGGTTGGATTTGTTTGCACTCTGCTATTGCAGCTGGCGCAGAAGTCGCGCTTATTCCAGAAATTCCTTACGATATTGAAGCGATTAAAGCCAAACTAACATCACGTTTTGATAAAGGCCACGGATTTGCCAATATTGTCATTTCAGAAGGAGCTAAACCTGTTGCTGGTGGTGTTGTTAGTAAACAATCAAATGAACTCGGTTACGAAAACCCTGTACTAGGTGGTATTGCTGAGCAGCTTGCTTCACAAATACGTGTAGCGCTTGACCTTGATGTAAGAGTAACCGTATTAGGGCATATTCAACGTGGTGGCACACCTAATGCGTTTGATAGGGTGCTTGCAGCAGAGTTTGGGGTGCAAGCATTTGAGCTAGTAAAGCAAGGCCAATTTGGTTTTATCCCTGTCAGTAAAGACGGTGAAATTAAACCAATCAGTTTAAAAGAAGCTACTTCTGAATATCGCGTCATTCCTCTAGAACATCCTTTAATAACAAGTGCCCGCGCAATGGGCATGTGTTTAGGCGAATAATCTGCGAATTGATATAACTTCAATTCGCATAACTAATAGTTTTAAAACAACTTTCTCAGTTACGTTCGTAATAATTCAATGCGCAATTTATGTATTGCACAAAATTCATGCGTTAAAGCAAGCATTTTATTTAATGTAAAGTTCTTTAAAGATGGTTGATCTGTGCCTTTTTTGGTTTAGAATGATCGTTCACTCTAAACTAAGGAACTACACATGCAGCGCTCTCGCATTCCATTTTTTGCAGTGTCAGCTTTGGCTGGTGCTGTTTTATTATCAGGCTGCGGCCAATCAGAATCGGCTCAAGGGCAAACGCAGGCAGCTCAAGCTGTTCCTGTTGGCGTTATTGAGATGCAAAGTAAACCACTTACACTAACTAAAGAATTGCCAGGTCGTGTGGCTGCTTCACGTATTGCGCAAATTCGTCCGCAGGTTAACGGTATTATTCAGTCTCGTATGTTTGTTGAAGGTGCTGAGGTTGAAAAAGGCCAAGCTTTATATCAGATTGACCCATCTACATTTGAAGCTGAAGTAGCGACTAGTAAAGCCGCTATTACTAAAGCTCAAGCCAGTATTGCTAATGCCAAGGCAAAAGCAGAACGCTACAAAGAGCTATTGAGCATCAAAGCTGTAAGCCAACAAGATTACGACGAAGCTGATGCAGCATACAAAGGTGCAAAAGCTGATTTACTAACGGCTCAAGCGCAGCTTAAAACCGCTGAAATCAATTTAAACTACAGCAAAGTATTAGCGCCAATTAGTGGCCAAATTGGTAAATCAGATGTCACAGCCGGTGCCCTTGTGAGTGCTAATCAAGCAACAGCATTAGCAACCATTACTCAATTAGACCCAATCTATGTTGATTTAACCCAGTCAAGCAGTGAACTAACACGTTTGAAAAAAGCCATTGCTGCGGGTGAGCTTGATAAAGATGCCGCTTTACATTCAAAAGTTGAATTAAAGATGGAAGACGGCAGTACTTATCAACATAAAGGTACATTGCAATTCTCTGAAGTGACTGTTGATCCAAGCACAGGCTCAGTAACCTTGCGTGCTGAATTTCCTAACCCTGAAAAATTACTGTTGCCAGGTATGTATGTTCGTGCAGTGATTGTTGAAGGTGTGAAAAGTGATGCGATTTTAGCACCACAGCGTGGCGTAAGCAGAAACACCAAAGGTGAGCCTACTGCCATGGTAGTAAGCAAAGGCAATACCGTAGAAGCACGCGTGCTTAAAACTGATCGTACTGTTGGTTCAAATTGGTTAGTGACAGACGGCCTAAACAGTGGCGATAAGTTAATTGTTGAAGGTTTACAGAAAATCCGCCCAGGTGCACCAGTCAATGCAATGCCTGCAGAATCAGCAGCTAACAGCCAGTAACGGAGAAACTTAATGTCACGATTTTTTATTGATCGGCCCATATTTGCATGGGTGCTTGCTATCGTTGTGATGCTGGCAGGTATCTTAGCAATTAGAAGTTTGCCGGTTGCGCAGTATCCATCCATTGCACCACCTGCAATTAGTATTCAAGCCACATACCCTGGTGCGTCGGCCCGTACTCTAGAAGATACGGTTACACAGGTTATTGAACAAAAAATGAAAGGGCTAGATGGCTTGCTCTACATGTCTTCAACCTCTGAGTCTAACGGCTCAGCGACGTTAACCTTAACCTTTAGTGCAGATACAGACCCTGATATCGCACAGGTTCAAGTACAAAACAAATTGTCGCTTGCAACACCGTTATTACCAGAAGAAGTACAGCGTCAAGGTGTATCGGTTGCAAAATCGGCTCGTAACTTCTTAATGGTTGTAGGCTTTGTATCTGAAGACGGTAGTATGAACAACATCGATATCGGTGATTATGTTTCATCAAACGTGCTTGATATTATTTCGCGTGTAAACGGTGTCGGTGAAGTACAGCTGTTTGGTTCTCAATATGCAATGCGTATTTGGTTAGACCCAGCTAAATTACTGAAGTACTCATTAACTCCTGCTGATATTAGTGCTGCAATCAGTGCTCAAAATGCGCAGGTTTCAGCAGGTCAACTAGGTGCATTGCCAGCGGTGAGTGGCCAGCAATTAAATGCAACGGTGACTGCACAAAGCCGCTTACAAACGCCTGAGCAATTTAGAAATATTTTTGTAAAAACCAATGCTGATGGTTCAGTTGTTCGTTTAAGTGACGTTGCTGATGTTGAATTAGGTGGTGAAAACTACGGTGTTGTTGCGCGTTTTAACGGCAAACCGGCATCAGGTTTAGGTGTTAAGCTTGCCAGTGGTGCTAATGCACTTGATACAGCAGATGGCGTAAAAGCCGCTCTTGCTGAACTTGAGCCTTTCTTCCCTGAAGGTTTAACAACGGTTGTTCCTTACGATACGACGCCATTCGTATCACTTTCAATTGAGAAAGTAGTAAGCACTCTAATCGAAGCTGTTGTGCTGGTGTTCTTGGTCATGTACTTATTCTTACAGAACTTCAGAGCAACACTTATTCCGACTATTGCAGTACCTGTTGTATTGCTTGGTACGTTTGCTATCTTGCAAGTGTTTGGCTTCTCAATTAATACCCTAACCATGTTTGCGATGGTACTTGCAATCGGTCTACTGGTAGATGATGCCATCGTTGTTGTTGAAAACGTTGAACGTGTTATGACTGAAGAGAACTTATCTCCTCTTGAAGCAACACGTAAATCAATGGATGAAATCAAAGGTGCCCTTGTTGGTATTGCGATGGTGCTCTCGGCAGTATTCGTGCCTATGGCGTTCTTCCCAGGCTCAACAGGGGTTATTTATCGCCAGTTCTCAATTACCTTGGTAACTGCGATGAGTTTATCAGTGCTTGTCGCATTGATTTTAACGCCAGCTTTATGTGCGACAATGCTAAAACCAAGTCATGTACATAACGATAAATCTTTATTTGGTCGTTTCTTCCTTGGCTTTAACCGTGGTTTTGACAGAACGAACTCGGGTACACAAGGTTTTGTGTCTCGCATGATCAAGCACAGTAAACGCTATTTACTTATTTACGGTTTAATCGTGGGTGGCATGGTGTTTATTTTCTCACAATTACCATCGGCATTCTTACCAGATGAAGACCAAGGTATTTTGTTTAACCAAGTCAGCTTACCTGCCGGTGCGACAACAGAGCAAACGTTAAAAGTTGTTGAAAAGATGGAACATCACTTCTTAGAAGAACAATCAGAAGCGGTAAAATCTATCTTTACGGTAACAGGCTTTAGCTTTGCAGGTTCTGGTCAAAACGCGGCAATCGGCTTTGTGGGTTTAAAACACTGGGATGAGCGTCAACGCCCTGATCTAACCGTCGGTGCGGTTGCAGGTAAAGCCATGGGGTACTTCTCAACCATTAAAGAAGCATTCGTGTTTGCTTTCCCACCTCCTGCGGTTGTTGAGCTTGGTACTGCAAACGGTTTCACCTTGTTCTTACAAGATAGGGTTGGCCTAGGTCACGAAAAACTACTTGAAGCACGCAACATGTTTTTAGGTATGGCTGCACAAACCCCGGTGTTATCAGGTGTGCGCCCGAATGGTCAAGAAGATAAGCCAGAGCTTGAGCTTGATATTGATTTAGCAAAAGCCGAAGCATTAGGCCTAACGCAAGCAGATATCAATAATACGTTATCAACGGCTTGGGGTAGTAGCTATGTAAATGACTTTATTGACCGTGGTCGTGTGAAAAAAGTGTACTTACAAGGTACGCCAGAATCACGCATGGTGCCAGAAGACCTAGATGAGTGGTATGTACGTAACAATAATGGTGACATGGTGCCATTTACTGCCTTTGCTCATTCTTATTGGACTTATGGCTCACCGCGTCTTGAGCGTTATAACGGCTTCTCAGCGATGGAAATCCAAGGTGCTGCTGCACCGGGTTACAGTACGGGTCAAGCGATGGCTGAAGTTGAGAAAATGGTTAAGAAGTTACCACCGGGTGTATCGTTCGAATGGACAGGTATTTCATATGAAGAACGTTTAAGTGGTGGTCAAGCGCCATTACTTTATGCACTTTCATTATTGGTTGTATTCCTATGTTTAGCGGCGTTATATGAGAGCTGGTCAGTTCCTGCAGCGGTTATGCTCATTGTACCGCTTGGTGTATTTGGTGCGTCGATTGCGTCATTTGTATTTAATTTATCAAACGATATTTATCTACAAGTGGGTCTATTAACCACCATAGGTTTGGCATCAAAAAATGCCATCTTAATTGTAGAGTTTGCTATTCATAAAATGGATGAAGGTATGAAACTTGTCGATGCCGCGGTAGCAGCTATTCGTCTACGGTTACGTCCAATCTTTATGACATCAATGGCATTTGTGTGTGGTGTACTACCACTGGCAATTGCATCAAGTGCAGGCTCAGGTGCACAAAACGCACTCGGTATTGCTGTTATTGGCGGTACGCTTGCGTCATCGACCATTGTGGTAATCTTTGTGCCGCTGTTCTTTGTACTGGTGCGCCGAGTATTCCCAGGCAAAACAAAATCAACTAATGAGGAGCAGGCATAATGAAAGCTAAACTTATCTCAGTGTCTGTTGCTGCACTTATGTTATCTGCCTGTAATATGGCGCCAGATATGGAGCAACGTGAATTACCTGTTGCTCAAAACTATGATACCCAAGGTACAGCAGGCGATATCAATGCGCTCAATTGGGAGTCATTTTTCAGTAATGCGCAACTTCAACAGTTGATTGCGCTAACGCTTGAAAACAACAAAGATATTAAAACTGCTGCACTGAATGTGCAGCAGGTTAGAGCAATGTATCAGATTGAAGATTCTGCACTTTACCCAAGCATTGATCTCAATGCATCGGGAAACCGTCAGCGTCTTCCGGCAGATTTATCTGGTACTGGTCAAGCAACTATCTCTGAAAACTATTCAGCAACTGTAGGCCTAACCGCTTATGAGATTGATCTTTGGGGCAAAGTCCGCAACCAATCAGAGCAAGCTTTGCAAAACCTGTATTCTGCAGAATACAGTTTAACCAGTGTACGCATTAGTTTGATTTCTGAATTAGTGAATGCATGGCTTAACTATGCGACTGACAAAGAGCTATTGGCTTTAGCAAACGAGACTTTAAAGTCTCAGCAGGAGTCTTTAGAGCTAACCCGTAAAACATTTGCTCTGGGTGCTGCCTCTCAGTTAACGCTATCGCAACTTGAAAGCACAGTAGCAACCGCGAAAGTTGATATCGCAAACTATCAGCGTTTATTAAAGCGCGATAAAAATGCTCTCGATTTTTTAGTGGGTAAAACCGTGACTGCGGATTTATTACCATCACAAAATATTGATGATGTACTGAGTTTACCGGATGTGCCAGTAGGGTTACCGTCAGAGCTTCTTACTCAGCGACCTGATATCAAAGCTGCAGAGCATGATTTATTGGCAGCCAATGCAAATATTGGTGTGGCAAAAGCGGCATTCTATCCAAGCATCAGTTTAACCGCGAATGCGGGTACAGCTTCTGCTGACTTGAGTAATCTTTTTGATTCAGGTTCAGGTACTTGGAGTTTTGTACCTTCAGTAAACTTGCCTATTTTTAATATGGGTCGCAATCAAGCTAATCTCGATGTTGCAAAAGCACAGCAAGAAATGGCAATAACCAGTTACGAGCAAACCATTCAACAGGCATTTAAAGAAGTCTCTGATGCCCTTGCTGACCGTGAAGGTTATATGCACCAGCTAGATGCCCTGAATGATTTGTACCAAAGTAATGAGCTATCTTTTACTTTATCGGATGCGCGTTTTCAAAAAGGCGCAGACAGCTACTTGCAAGTATTGGATGCACAACGAAATTGGTACAGTGCAGGACAACAGTTAATTTTGGGTAAGCAAGCGTATTTGGCGAGCCAAATTAATTTGTATAAAGCACTGGGCGGCGGCTGGAATGCACAAAATACTGTGCAATAAATCAGCAAAAGCATAATTTATTTAAGGTTTTGCAGGTTCTTAGTTGTTTTGACTCTCCTCTAAGATTAAGATCCTGTAAACCTTGTTTAAATTAAAGTTAACCCTAGTCAGTAAAGCTTGGAGAAACCATGACGCAAAAAACAAAAAGACACAGTGACCCTGCGCTTGCCGAGGCAAGACGTAATCAAGTGCTTTGTGCCGCGGCAGATTGTTTTCGACGTAAAGGCTATCATGGCGCGGGAATGGCGGAAATCTCGAAGACTGCGGGTATGAGTGCTGGCCATATCTATAATTACTTCGCCAGTAAAGAAGCAATTATAGAATCGATTGTTGAACGTGATATGGAAGAAATGTTCTCAATCTTTAAAGAGTTTGCTGATAAACCCGGCGATCGTGTCACTGTTCTGCTAGATGGTCTTGACCGAGGCGTTGAGCGCCATACCGATTTAAATCAAGGTGCGCTTGATTTAGAAATGCTTGCCGAAGCAGCACGTAATGAAAAAGTCGCTAACTTACTGCGTGAGTCAGATAGCCACGCCCGTGATTCAATGCGCGAATTATTAGTGGGTGAAAGAGGGCCGTTACAAGGAACGGCACTTGAAGAAGTGAATGCTCGTATTGAAGTGATGTTTTCTGTGATGGGGGGGCTTTTACTACGCAAAATGCTGAACCCAGATCTAGATATTAATGAATTACTTAAAGCACTTCGCCCAACAATGAAAACCTTGTTACTACCTTTTGAATAAAGCGCATCTACTAGCGCTTACTAAAGCTTTAGATAGTTACGAACTAAATTTCATGGCAATAAATCGATTTACAAAACGAAATTTTGCCTAAGTAGCATAGGGTTTTCATACCTATCAATCGACGTACTAATTAGGTAAATTGGTATCAAATGATTGATTATTTTCACTTAACGTGAACACTCTACTAAAGTTTGCAATGTCAGCAATTGCCTTGTGATTAGCATCAACTTCAAACAACGCACTGTAGTTTATGGTGAATGCTTGTGTTGTAGGGCATGTTATTTGAACAGGCACGACAATATATGATTCATTAAAATGTGAGTCGATTTTTAAATCCCCCTCTTTATGCAGCTTACAGCCTATGTCATTCTGATTCACAACCAAATGTTTAGCTAAGTATTTTAAAATACTCTCTTCTTGGGTCTTGATCTCTTGCCATGTAATTACATCATTTGTGTTAATGTCAAAAGGTATAACATGTTCTAAGTCAATAACAGCAACTTGCCATTGCCCTTTTAACACTAACTGCTCGTTTTCGGTTTTTGTTAAGTTAAGATACGCTGTACTTAATTGATGGGCGTTTATTTTAAAGCTACATGCTATTAAAAATAAAAAAGCCGCTGCTAAGATTTTCATGATAATTCCTTAATTGCTAGTGTTAGTGAGTGCTAAAAGTTTTTTATCACTGTCTAATTTAGCTTGTTGCCAGTTCATTTCTGCCCAATATTTAGCTTTTACATTATTTTTATCTAATGTTAAGTAATACAAAGCTAAATCACTGGCATGATAGGTGTCTTGACGCCGTTCTCTTAGTATCACTCGCTTTCTCATTTTTTCTTGCCATTTATCTGATTGGTTCTCAATTTTTTCAGCTTGCGCTAGGCGTAATAAGATAGCGTCTTCCAAGTTAGTATTTTCAGCAGTTAAACGTGCTAACGTTGATAATACTAGCTGGTGGTTTTTCTTTGCCATTTGAGCGTCAGCCCATAGAACAACTAAACTGACAGGGGCTGTTTTTAGGTCAAGCTTACTGAGGTAAGTTATCGTTTGTTCTGGATAGCCTAACCTATAGGCCATCTCTGCGAGCACATGACGCGTGTTTCTAGTCATTGACGATTCTTTTACAATGGTTTGTAAAGCTTGATAACTTTGCTCAAGTTCACCTGTTTGACTCTTAACATCGAGAGAGCAGGTAGAAATAGTTTCCAGTCCAACTAAACCAAATAATGATAAACACTGTGCAAGTGCTTGTTCAAATCGACCTTTAACCATCAGTAAATTTGCTTTTAATAAAATAGCATTCGTATGATCAGGTTTGCGTGAGATAACTTCTGTCAGAATATTAATTGCTGTTTCAAACTCATGTTCTCTTTGTAGTAAGCGAGCATAAAAATAATGTATATCGGGATCTTCGGTTAGAGTAATTTGTTTTTCTAAATAGCTTTTTAACATACCTTGATTTGTTTCTGTTTGACCAACAAATTGGCTTTTATTAAATAAGGCGGTTAGTTGCTCTTTAGTGAATTCAGTTTCTTTCGGTTTGCTTGATAAGGCTATAACATCTTTATCATTGGGTATATAAGGATCCGCATGACTGTAAGTGCTAAAAACGAAAGCTATGTATAAAAGATATTTCATGATTGCTCCAGAAATAGCCATCCGTGGCCAAGCTAAAAACTAATTCCCGTTTAATAGATCATCAAAATTTGCCTCAGAACCTGTATTAATAAATTCTCGACCATTCAATCGAAGAGGTTCATCATTTACATCTTGAATAAATGCGGCGCGACCAAGCGTTGCAAAGTCAACTTGTAAGGTCTCTATCGTGATACTTACTGTTGCTGTTACCTGACTATTCACACCATCACTGACTGCAAATTGAAAACTATCAGAACCGACAGTCTCTAGGCTTGGCGTATAAATATAGCTACCATCCGTATTTACATTTACAGTACCTAAACTTGGCTCACTCACTAAACTAAACGTTAACGTATCGCCATCAGGGTCTGAGCCTTCGAGCATGTCGTTAATAACGGTTTCAGTCTGAGTGGTTACCATTGCATCTTCTGCGCTAGGTGCTGAATTAACGACTTCAGTATCCATATTTTTCTTACTATCACTATCGTTACAAGCGACTAGTAAGCTAGACAATACAATGAGTGTGATACTTGAGAGTTGTAATTTACACATAATGACTCTCCTGTTTATTTAGAACCAGCAATTGGAGTAGCAAGGTATGGGAAACTGCTATCCATCATGCTTGCATCAAGAGGCGCACCATCTGTGAAAGGTACATTACCAACACTTGCATCATCTGATGTACATAAACCAAGATCAGTGTCTGTGCCATTAACAGGGATCGGATAACATAAACGGCCCATTACAACACGTAATGCGATATCAACTACATCATCACCAGGGCGACGGCCATTCGGAAAGCCAGCTAAATCATCACCTGCGACACCAAATGCTGATTGTTCATTTTGAGGTGTTGCGGCAATTGCTGTGTTTAAGCGCAGCATTTCAGATGGCGTTACTGTAGCAAGTTGATTTACACCAGGGAAACCCGTTAAAAATGCGGTGACTAAATCATTTCGTGGGAAGTTAGTCGGTGCCAATGTTTCAATATCTGTGCCCAACGTCGTATTAACAGCGTCTTTAAAGAGAATATTTAATAATTCAGGTAAAGAAGGGTGGGTAACATAGTCGGCAAATTGACCATCATCGGCAGGTGCTGAAGTAGAAAATGTGTCTTTATCTTTAAGGCCAATTACTAATTCGTTCACTAATGGGTTACCAAGACGCGAAACCTGCGTTAAAGCACCGCCATTTACCGAAGTTTTTGCAAATGCGGCATTAGGATTTAAAATGCGTGCTTGGGGCAAACTTGCCGTTGTCCAGCTACCAATTGTGCCATTCCCTTCACCTATTACACAGGCTTTTGGTACTTCTACAGCAATTGCAGTGACATTCTTCATAGCTAAGTCATCATTATCAGCTGTTTGTGTAATCCCGCCTGGGAATCCACCACCATCGCCAGCACCTGGCGCACTATCACCTTCAACAGGGACGTAATTAACTAAATCAAATGTTTTGCCTAGATTCACAACAAATGGGTCTTTTCTTTGACCTACAAACACTTTGCCCATGCCATCACATCCAGGCAGTGCGACACTATAAACAAATTGATTTGCGTACTCTTGGTATGAAGCCATTGAAGAGAATGTCTTATTACCAATGTAATCGAGAGGTTTATAAAAATCGTTGCTGCTATTGGTGATGTTTGTCAGCATGCTTTTTGTGCCGGAACGTTGTGAGCCAGAAATTACACTCACAGTATATGACTCACTGAAATTAACGGCAGCATTATTGCCTGCTGAAACGCCACCAACATTTTTTAGAGGAACTGCGACTGTTCTTTGATTACCTTCGGGGCCGACGGTAAGAGCAACTCCCATATTGTTGTTCGGTAACATACTTTTAAAATTAAATGCGAATGTCATATCTTCAACAGCATCACCATCGTTATCAATATGGATGCTATAAGTCGCGTCTGGATCCATCGCAAAGTAGTTTGGTCCGCCATAGGCATCTTGCAAAGGAATATAATTGGCAATAAAGGTTACGTAGTCACCTCGACCTTCTTCGTAACTATTAAAAGCATAAAAGTCAGTCGAATCTAACGTTGGAAAGCGCGTAATATTAGGTGCTTCTCGGTGGCTAGATGCTTCAGAAATAGAAGTGAATAAGGTACTACATACTGCAATAGTGATTAGAGATGGTATTACTTTGTTCATGACTTTTTCCTTAGTTGTAAAATAAGTCATTGCTAGTAACGAATTGGTAATCTTATTGGATGCAAAAAAGTTAAAGTTTTTTAGAAAAAAGTAAAAAGCCGTGTTTAAACACGGCTTTTAATTTACAAAATAATGAGTTCTGTAGTGAAAAGTACCTCGGTTGGAGAGCCATTTGGCGAGCCTCCTAGAGGTTCTAAACTGATAGCGAGTAGTGAAATTTCTGTCGCATCAAAGTCTATGTGTTTTGGTAATTCAAGTGTTCCCGATTTTGGAAGTAAACCTAAAGAAACCGGCGCATCTTTACCTTTTAAGATCATCCATAGCTCATAATCTTTATCAGTGCGCGGAACAAGTGCTGTTGCAGCTCGAATCGATAAGTTTTCATCTTTTACATCAATAAACCAAAGGGGTTGTTCAGCCTCATTTTTAAAAAGGGCTATTTGTTCTGATTTAACTTTCGTTATTTCCTGAGGTTGCCAAATAATTAAAGCTAACACTATACATGCAGCCGTAGCGATGAGTGACCAAGCTTGTAATATCGATGATTTAGATTTATTTGGCTTGCTTGTTATAGGTATTACCTGAGGATCGATCCTGCTAACAATTTTCTGCCAAACATGTTCATCTGGAGGCACAGATTCTATTGAACTTGCAAGGTTGTTCAAGTGTTGTTCCCACATCCAAGTTGCTTCACGTGCCCGCGTTGAAGTTAGCATTAACCGAGTGAATCTATCTCTTGCTGAACCACGTAATGTCCCCAGTACATATTCAGCCGCTAACATATCAATGAGTGTTTGATTTTCATAATTCATAGCGTTAAGCACCTTTGTAGTTGCTGAAAACCACGTCGGATCCAGCTTTTGACTGTTCCAAGCGGTGTCGCGATGTGGTCAACTAATTCGTGATGAGTCAAACCTCTATAGTATGCTAAATGAATAGCCTGTCTTTGCTGAGGATCAAGCTGTTCGATACAATCTACCAATTTGCTGTTGTCTTCATAATTAACATCAATAGGTAAATCATCTAAATGATCATTTTCATCAACAAGAGTTTGTTCCTTACGCACTTTGTGATGGCGAATCATATCTAGGCTTCGATATCTAACTATGCTGATCATCCAAGACATAACAGCGCCTTTAGATGATTGATATTCACTTGCGTTATGCCAAACTTTAACAAAAGCATCTTGTAAAGCTTCCTCGGCGTGCGCTCGATTGCCAAGCATCTTAAGACTTATTGCGAAAAGTGTTGCGCTGGTCTTCTGATATAAGTGACCAAAAGCAATTTTATCGCCTTTAGCTGTAGCACTTAATAGGGTTAATAATTCATCGTTTTCCATAGATTTCCTTTGTTATTATTAATAACGATTAGCTGACAGTTTTAGATGCAATTCATTTATGTTTTTACAAAAAGAATGGTTTAATTTTGTAAAAGTAATTCTTTTCCATTAGTTAGCGTAGCAGGGTTGCAAGACAAGGCAAACTTACATGTGAATATTATGTAAACTTGTGTAAGTTATTCATAAAGTAGTGAAAAAATGTCCTAAACTAAATTGGTAAGCTTTTTAATAATTGCTAAGTTGCTGATTTTTCATAGTCTATAAAGCTATTTAAATGGCTTTATATGGAGTGAAATTTGCAAGGTATTGTGCAATTAGAATAACAAGGAGTGATTATGTGGGCAGCATTTAGTTACTTAGCATTAGCGATTGTATTTATAATTGCGGCTATTCGCGTAGAAACTGTGTACTTTGCACTGTTTTTTTATTGGACTGCACTGTCGTTACTATTAGTCAGTGGCGCATATTTTTTTAATATCGCGCGTATTTTTAGAAAACGCGAAAATGGCGTTATTCCTATTTATATTCGTTGGGCTTTTATCCCCTTTTTATTGGGTGCACAGCTTTACAATGCTTGGTCGCGTAAACACGATAAAGTACCGCCATTACAACAAATTAATGAGCATTTATTTTTAGCCTGTCGTTTATTTCCTTCCGATATAGACACTATGAAAGAAATGCGTATTACGGCTATTTTAGATGTAACTTGCGAGTTTGATGGCCTTGAATGGTCTTCTACGCAAGAGAATATTCGTTATTTAAATATCCCTGTTCTTGATCATAGCGTGCCAACACGCGCGCAACTACACCAAGCGATTAATTGGATTGACCATCAAGTAAAAGCAGATAGACGTGTGGTAGTCCATTGCGCTTTAGGGCGTGGCCGTTCTGTATTTGTGATGGCTGCTTACTTACTTAGCCAAAATAAAGATGCCGATGTACACCAAGTACTCGCACAAATTAAAGAAACTAGAGAAACTGCGAATTTAAACAAGCGCCAGCTGCGTCATCTAGTGCGCCGCCATCGTAGAGGTGACTTATTAATCAAAAATAAAGCTGTGCTCATTGCTAACCCTGTTTCTGGCACTAAACTGTGGGAAGCTAAACGTAAGCAAATTACATCTCGTTTGTCTGAGTATTACGATTTAACTGTTTACACCACTTCAGAGCAGGTAAATGGTACTGAGTTAGCCAAAGAAGCACTTGAATTGAACCCTGATGTAGTCATCGCCTGTGGTGGTGATGGTACAGTAACAGAGGTGGCAAGTGTACTTGTTAATACAGACTGTAAACTGGGGATTATTCCTTTAGGTACTGCAAATGCCCTCGCTCATGTGTTGATGGGTATACAATCGAAGCTTATTCCGGTAGAGCAGGCGTGTGAGCTTATTATTGAAGGGCAGGCGAGTCGGATAGATACCGCTGTGTGTAATGGCGAGCGTATGTTATTACTTGCAGGAATTGGTTTTGAACAAAAGATGATTGAAAAAGCCCATCGTGATGCAAAAAATGAGTCTGGGCAATTAGCTTATTTACAAGGGTTTTGGCAAGCATTAGGTGAGCATGAGGCGCAAGACTATATTGTTACGGTTGATAATAACGATGAGCAAACAATCAATACCACCAGTTTAATCATCGCCAACGCCGCGCCATTTACTACCTTACTTGCGCAATCCGCAGGGCAGCCAGATCACCAAGATGGTTTATTGGATGTTAACTGGCTAACACCTAGTGCCGATTCTAAAGCGAGTACTTTAAGTATTGCGGAGTTAGTGTTCTCGAGTATTACGCAAACTAGTTTTGCTATTAACAGTCACCACACAAATGCTAAACGAGTAACAGTAAGCGCAGCAAAAGGGTTGAGCTATGTTATTGATGGTGAGGTGAAAACCGCAGATAAACTAGAGGTGGAGATATCACCGAAATCGCTTTCGGTGATTGTAGCAGCTGAAGATTAAGTGGTTACTTTTTGATGCTTTTCCATTGGAAAGTGCCATCATCAGCTAGGTCATTATTGATAAAGGTATCAATATATAACTGCTCTACTTTTTCTCGTGCCCAAGGGGTCTTTCGTAAAAATTTAAGACTCGACTTTACACTTGGGTCATTTTGAAAGCAGCGTACATCGACGTGCGCTGCCATACCTTCCCAACCAAGTTTTTCTTCAAGTTTAGTAACGATGTCGGCTAATTTAACGCCATGTAACGGATTATTTGGTTGATTGTCCATGATAAATCTTAGGTTATTTGCAACCGCGCAATAGTACCCTATCTGTGCGTTTTAATCTAATTGACGTGAATCGTTTTCGTTTGTTTAGGGTAAATAATCTCGCCATTAGCATTTAGTCTGAGCCACGCCAAATCACTGTTTGAAAAATTAGGCTGTTTGGCGCTGCAAATTAAGGTCATCTCGCCAACGACAATATAGGCACCTTCGGTATAGCGTTTATTTTCATACCAACACACTTCTTCATTGTTTAACGCCTCTTGACCATCAAGCACGATTAATGGTTTTTCCTTAGCGTGCGCTTGATTTAGAAACCCTAAAGTAAACAAAGTACTTAACAGTAAAATTTTCTTTAACAAAATACGCCTCCCGTTGGGCAGATTTGTATAACTACACTAAGCTTATGACAAGGAATAAATAATAAAAAGGTGAACACATGCAATTTGATAAAAATATGATCGATGAACTAATCCTGCTTGCAAAATTTCCTCGTAACTCTCAAATGCAGGGAATTAAAATACACTCCGATGCTGAAAACTCAATTAAAGATGCAGCAAAACGGCTTTATGATAAAGGTATTACTGATAGTCCTGATGGGGGCTACTTAACGGACTTAGGGCTCGATTTAATCAACCATGTGAGTGTGATTAACTCAGCGCTTAGATAACAAATATAAAAGGCCTGAATTGTTCGGGCCTTTTACATTAATCATACTAACGCTTAAATCGCATCTGGCTGATTTTGTGGTGCAGCATCTATAAAGGCATCAAGCTTATTACATTGCTCATAAACAGCTGCAATTTTAGGGTAATTGGTCATATCAACCTTAAAGCGCAAGGCATTAAATACTTGCGGCACTAAGCACACATCTGCAAGCGTTGGTTTGTTGCCCACACAAAACGTGTTCGCTTCATCAAGTAGCTTTTCGATACTCTCAAAGCCAACTTCTACCCAATGCTTATACCAGGTTGTTTTTGCTTCTTCATCAACACCCAGATCGTTAGCCAAGTATTTTAATACGCGCAAATTATCGATAGGGTGGATATCACACGCTACGGCATAACATAAATTACGGATCTGAGCTTTTTGCCATGCATCACCCGTTAACAGTGGCGTTTCTGGATGAGTTTCTTCTAGCCACTCTAAAATAGCCAGCGATTGCGCAAGTACCCCTTGCTCAGTTTCTAATGCAGGCAATAACCCTTGAGGGTTCTTAGCTAGGTACTCGTCGCTTTGCTGTTCGGATTTTAATAAATTAACTGTCACCAACTCGTGATCAATGTTCTTTAAATTAAGCGCAATGCGTACTCGATATGCAGCTGATGAACGAAAATAGCTATAAAGTTTCATTATACGTCCTGTTTACCTGTGAAATGTTTTTTAATAGTGCGCCAACAGTCAGTGTAATTAGGCTGACGCTCTTTACCTTCAAGGGCATATTTAGTTGGTGAAATAACGTAACGCGATTCGAACATAAATGCCAAAGTGTTTTCGTAGCGTTGTGGTTCAAGTTCAGCATTTGATGCTTTTTCGAATACATCGGCTTCTGGTCCATGTGGCGACATACAATTATGTAAGCTAGAACCACCTGGTACAAAGCCATGCTCTTTGGCATCGTAGACACCTTCGATTAGGCCCATAAACTCACTCATGATATTACGGTGGTAATAAGGTGGGCGGAATGTGTTTTCAGCCACCATCCAGCGTGGAGGGAAGATAGCAAAATCGATATTAGCAACACCTTCTGTACCTGATGGTGATGTTAATACAGTAAAGATTGATGGGTCTGGGTGATCGTAACTTACTGTATTCATAACATTGAATCTAGCAAGGTCATACTTGTAAGGTGCACTGTTACCCGTCCAAGCAACCACATCTAATGGCGAGTGGCCAATATCACAACGGAACATATTGCCATTGAATTTAGCAACGAGTTCGAAATCACCTTCTACATCTTCAAAAGCCGCTACAGGGTAGTGGAAGTCACGGTCATTAGCATAACCATTGGCACCGACAGGGCCGCGCTCTGGTAAAATATAGGCATGGCCATAGTTTTCACAGATATAGCCACGGGCTGTATCAGTAAGCAAATCAACTGCGAACTTAATGCCACGAGGAATTACGGCAATTTCGCCTGCACGAACGGTGAGTATCCCGCACTCGGTTCTAAGTAATAGCTCACCTTGTTGCGGCACGAATAACATTTCACCGTCAGCATTATAAAAGTAACGGTGTTGCATTGATTTATTAGCGACATAAATATGAATACCAATACCTGTTTGTGCATTGGCACTACCGTTGGCAGCCATAGTGACTAAACCATCTATAAAATCAGTTGGCTTCGTAGGAATGTCGATTGGATCCCAACGCAGCATCGTCGGTGGTGTTGGCACTTCTGTAATAGGAGCGGTGCGAATAAGGCCATTATCAATTGGCGTGTAATCACCTTGTATTACTGACGGGCGAATGCGGTAAAACCAAGTTCGACGATTATCAGCACGGGGCGCTGTAAAAGCCGTAGTACTGAACTGCTCAGCATATAAATCGTATTTAACTTTTTGCGGGCTGAATTGACCGATAGGTAATGCACCGGGTAATGCTTCGGTTTCAAATTCATTACCAAAGCCAGTCATATATTGTAATTCGTTATTCATCACTAGACTCCTGAAAGGTTTTAGGTAAGATACTCTCATGTGAGACTAAATTCAAACTACACTGAATTTACTTGTGTAAATATTCTTTGACAGTAGTGCAGCCATGACGACAGATAATCAAACAACGCTCGATTTACAACAGTTCTTACCTTATTCACTAACTAATATTGCAATGCAAATGAGTGAGCAGTTTAGTGAGCTATATAAACAGCAGTTCGATTTAACCGTGCCACAATGGCGTATAGTTGCGAATTTGGCCCAATATGGCGAGCGCACTGCCAAAGAGTTATGTGATATGGCACAAATGGATAAATCAACGGTGTCTCGTGCAGTAAAGTCGCTATTGACCAGAAACCTTATAATGGCCAAAGAAAACCCTAAGGATAAACGCGCAAGTTTGTTATCACTATCCGTTGAGGGGAACCGTTTGCATGATCAAATTGTGCCATTAGCAAATGAGTGGCAAGCAGATTTAGTGAGTGACTTAGATAGCCAAGAACTTAAACAATTTATGAACACTCTTAGTAAGCTTTCCAATCACTTAAATAAAAATGTTTAAATCTGTAATCAAGGCTTTATAGCAATTGATTTAGACAATCGATACGTATATGATAATGGCTATCATTTACAATTAGAAACTTGGATGTCCCCCCTATGAAATTAGCGTTAAACACCGTTAAAACACTAGGTCTTAGCCTAGTATTAGCATCTACTTTTATTGCCCAACCTGTATTGGCAAATGGCCCAATTGGTGAGCACGTTAATCATCTAAAAGAAAATTTAAAAGATTACTCAGAAGACGTTGAGTGGATGGTCGGTAAAGTTGACACCATGGTTACCGATTATGAAACAAAAGGCGCAAAAGCAGTTAAAAGCGATGATTTAATTGAATACTGGGAATCAGTAAAGTTTCACAGTGCGATTGAAACGAATTATGTGCCGGTTTATGCATCAATCTGGCAAGGCATTTATGGTATCAAAATGGCTATTGATGACAAAAAACCAGCAAGCGAAGTACGTAAGCACCAAAAGGCCTTAAATGCTGCCTTGTGGCAGGGTCTTGGAGCTGTTAAACTTGCTGCTGACTTCCAGCAAAAAGGCTTATTAAAAGCTGTAAAAGCAACTGCTTCTGAAACAATGACGCAAAGCGCTACTATCGATGAGATCAAACATAAATTAGACCGTGTTGTTGCAAAATACGCAGAACGTTTAAGCGATGAAGCAACGCAAATTGTACACGATACTTACCTTCACTTATTTGAAGGTGTTGAAGGTACACTTATCGAAAAAGATGCGAAGTTAGTAGAAGTACTCGAAAAAGATTTTAACGTAACCCTGCCTAAAGCTATTTCTGATAAAGGGTCTGTTGACCAAGTCCGTGCAGTGGTTGTTGATATGCAAGAAAAACTAGATCGCGCTAAGGTGTTACTAGAAGAAGCCGAAAAAGCACGTAAGGATGTATTTTAGTGAAGCGTAGGACCTTTATTCAAGGCCTGGCTGCGTTTGGGGTAGTAGGCGCAATGCCGCTACCTCTTTCTCGTGCCTTTGCAGCCTCTGCTGCAAGCCCAATTTCAGTGAAAAACTTACCAGCCCTAGAGGGTGACCTAACTTTATATTTAGGCCGTGGTGAAGGTGGTTTGTACGAAAACGTACTGCAATCAATCCAAAAGAAAAACCCAAAACTTAATTTATCTATTCGCCGTGGCCCAACTGCTGCACTTGCCAACATGATAGTGGCAGAAGCGAAAGCGGGTGTTAAACGTGCTGATCTATTTTGGGCGGTTGACTCTGGTGCGATTGGCTTAGTCACAGATGCAGGTTTAGCTAAACCGCTACCATCTGACTTAGAGGCGCAGTTACAACCGCAGTTTCGTTATCCGGGCTGGGCACCTGTGACAGGTCGTATTCGTACATTGCCTTATAACACTAAGCGCCTAAGTAAAGATCAGATCCCAGATAGCATAATGGCCATTGCTGATAGCGATTTATCTATTGGTTGGGCACCGGCTTATGCTTCTTTCCAATCATTTGTCACGGCAATGCGTATTCTTGAAGGTGAAGATAAAACCGCTAAATGGCTTAAGAAAGTTCAAAAACGTTCGAAAACCTATGCAGGCGAGCTTGGCGTAGTGATGGCTGTTGAGCGTGGTGAAGTGGATATCGGTTTTGCAAACCATTATTACACGTTACGTCTTAAGTCAGGTAAACCTGATGCTAATCTTGATCTAGCATTCACCAATCAAGATGCCGGTTGTTTAGTTAATGCATCAGGTGTGTTATCACTGACAGACAACCCAAATGCAATGAACTTTATGCGCTACTTACTAAGTTCTGAAGTACAAAGTTACTTAGCACGTGAAGCGTACGAAATTCCATTGATCCAGGGCATTGAACAGCCTGCTGGGTTACCAGCATTAACGGATGTGTCACCGCCGAAAATCGATTTAACTCAATTGGCAGATTTAAGGCCAACACTTGACCTTATGCGCAGTAGCGGTATTTTATAATGCGCATACCTGCTTCTTATCCCATGGCGCTGCTTGCAGCGCTTTTGGCGTTAGTGCCAGTTTATATTCTGATCACCTTAGCCAGTGATGCGACGGCTGTTTTTGATAGTCATAATTTAAAAATTCTAGGTAACACCTTATCACTTATGGTGTTAACTGTTTTAGGCTCTATTTTAATTGGCGTGCCTCTGGCGTTTATTAGTGCCTATGTTCAACTTCCTTTTAAAAAGCTTTGGCTTGTTTTGTTTGCAGCGCCACTTGCTATTCCAAGTTATATTGGCGCGTTTACTTTATATGCAGCATTTGGCCCCGGTGGTGAGATAAATCAGCTGCTAGGCTTTGAAACCCCGCCTATGTATGGCTTAACGGGGGCAGCCATTGTAATGACGCTATACACATTTCCGTTTGTGATGCTAACTACGCGTTCGTCTTTACTTAGTCTCGATGCCAGCATGGTAAACGCGGCTCGCACTTTAGGCATGTCGATGCCGATGAGTGTGTTTAAAGTCATATTACCGCGCGTAATAAACGGTATTGCGGCGGGCTCATTACTGGTTGCACTTTATACCCTATCAGATTTTGGTACACCGGCGATGATGCGCTTAGATACCTTTACTCGGGTAATCTATGTTGAATATAACGCCTTTGGCTTAAGTCGTGCAGCGATGTTGTCGCTTCAATTAATGGTAATAGTAGGCTTTTTACTGTTCATCGAATCACAAATTAAAACAGCTTCAGAGCGCCACGGTAGACCGCTAATGTTATTCCCATCTAACGGGCAAAAGTTAGCCATGCTGGTGACTTTTCTACCTGTTTTATTATTGGCTATTTGTTTGCCGTTAGCCATTTTTACCCTTTGGCTTGCCCGTGATGGTGTTGCTGATTTTGATTTCAGCATTGCGTGGAACTCAGCTTATGCATCTGGCATTGCGGCTATTGTCGCTGTTGTGGTTGCTGTGCCTGTAGCGCATGCTGCCTTAAGCGGTAAAGTAGGGCGCATTATGGAACGGGTTACTTATTTCGGATTTGGTATTCCAGGTATCGTAATGGGTACTGCACTTGTTTATGGTGGCCTGCAATTACCGCTTTTATACCAAACTCTGGCATTATTAGTGATTGCCTATGTGCTGCGCTTCTTACCGTTGGCAGTTGGCTCTGTGCGAACCAGCACAGAGCACTTAGATTCGAGTTTAATTAAATCAGCACGCGTATTAGGCGCAAGCCCTCGTGAAGCATTTATGCGTATTACATTGCCTTTAACACTGCGCGGTATCATTGCTGGTGCAGCCTTGGTATTTTTAGAATCAATGCGAGAGCTTGAAGCAACATTGTTACTCGGCCCAACAGGATTTGAAACCCTATCAACCTATTTGTGGCGAGTTTATGAAGCCGGTTATTTCGGTCGCGCTGCCATTCCTGGGCTCTTGTTAGTAGTGATATCAGCATGTGGCTTAGCTATAATGCTCTCAGGTGAAAAGCGCAGTCAATTAGAACATTAAGGATCAGTTTAATGCTATCAGTTAGTAAGCTGTCTATCGATTATGGTAGCAATCGTGTGGTAAGTGAACTTAACTTATCACTTGGGGAAAGTGAGATCCTCATGCTAGTTGGTCCAACTGGCTGTGGTAAAAGTACAATTTTACAAGCGTTAGCTGGTCTTATTCCTATCAGCGAAGGCGAAATTAACTTAGGCTCATGGCGGGCAACACCCAAATTAAAAGTACCACCAGAAAAGCGTAAAGTAGGGATGGTATTTCAAGACTTTGCGTTATTTCCGCACTTAACGGTACAGCAAAATATTTGCTTTAGATTAACCGATACTTCTAAAGCAGATCACTGGATTAAGTTACTGGGTCTTGAAGCTTTTCGTGATAAAAAGCCCGCTACTTTATCGGGTGGTCAAAAGCAGCGTGTAGCACTTGCCCGTACATTGGCTCACGAACCTGACTTTGTATTGCTTGACGAACCGTTATCAAACCTTGATGCAGCTTTAAAAGATACCCTTCGTTGGGATATTCGTAATGCATTAAAAGATGCGGGTGTACCTGCAATTTGGGTAACCCATGACCAAGAGGAAGCTTTATCTGTCGGTGACCGAGTTGGCGTACTTAAAGAAGGGATTATTCAGCAAATCGATACCCCTGAACGCTGCTTTAGCTTACCAAGCAATCGCTTTGTTGCGCGTTTCTTAGGTGAAGCAAGTTTCATTGCCGGTAACTGTGAAGGTGATATTGCCACCACTGATTTAGGTAATGCCCCAGCTATTAAGGTTGATCATGAAACCGCGAAGGTTGATGTATTACTTCGCCCTGATGATATTAATCTTATTCAAAATGCTGATACCAGTAATGGTAAAGTGACATGGGTCCGTTACGAAGGTGGCAGCCGCTTATGCGCTGTTAAACTGGCATGTGATACTGTGGTGACAAGCCGTGTTAGCCATGAAGTGATGGTACGCCCAGGTGATGCAGTGCATGTTTCTATCAATACAACACACCCTCTTGCGGTTTACGCAGCTTAAATAGACATAACTGTGCAGGTCTCATTGGCCTGCATTTACATATCAGTGTAGGTCGGGCTTTAGCCCGTCATCATTCGGTGTTTAAACATTTGTCGCCATAAATGACGACCTACATAACAATCTTAGATCGAGTTAAACATCAGCCCTCAGACGCGATATAAAATCTGCTACATGTAAATGCATTAATTTGTTATTTCAAGCTTTAATCTTGGTACTGGCTTATTTTCCTCTCGTATCTCGTATCTCATATCTACACCCATTCCCGGCTAAAGCCAGTCCTACGAAAAGATTTATCAGGTATTAGGTTCTAGGTTTTATGTAGAAGGGCGCGATGTAAAATCGCTGCTACCTAGCAACTCGCTAACTTTACTCTTGGAGCTTTACGCTTGCTAACTTTCCCCTAGTAGCTTTACTCTCGTAACTAGCAACTCCCTAACTTTCTCCAAAACGTAAAAAAGCCCGCCAGTAGGGGCGGGCTTTTGCTTCATAACAAGTTTAACTCGTTATTAGAATGTGTAACGTACACCTACACGCATTTCCCAAACTGATGCACCGCTTTGAGTTGCAGTTTTACCATTGTTAGGGCTGAAGTCAGAGTATACGTAACGACCTTGGTCATCGATTGATGTTTTGATCATACGGTTACCAACGAAGTTACCTTTCTTAAGTACGCCCCAGTCATCGTTTAACATGTTAGTTAAGTTATCGATAACGAAGAATACTTCACCTTTGTGACCAGGCATGAAACCAGGTAACTCTTGAGTCACCTTGAAGTTAACTTTAGTGAACCAATCAGCATTTTGGCTGTTACGGCTAACGATTTCACCGCGTTCAAGGCCTTGAGCTGAAATCCACTGGTTAAACTCAGTTACTTCTTCAGGTGTCATGTCGTAAACAACGTTAGGGTCATTTACTTCAGGGATATACATTAGCTGACGGCTGCGGTTAGAGTTGCTATCACCCCAAACACCGTCACTACCGTTATATGTATAGCTGTAAGGTAGACCTTTGAACGTTTCGCTGAATAAGTTGAAACGTGTGCTGTAGCCATCAAACAACTCAGTTGTATAACCTAATGTCATTGTGAAGCGATGAGGGATCTCGTAATCAGATGTGTGTGCACCTGGGTTAGTCGGATCGTATGTCGCCATGTTACCGTAGTTTGAACTCGCTACAGAGCTAGTCATTGGGTTTACATCTGTTGAGTCAGTGTAAGCATAAGCAAGTTGTACGCTAATACCGTTATCAAAACGCTTACTCATTGCAGCAGAAATGATGTGAGACTCACCGCTATCACCACTTACGTTAGTCAGCAGTAAGTCACCGCTACGACCTTCGATAGACTCAAGAATTGGACGACCGTCAAATGTAGTTCTGCCTGAATCTTGTAATGCGATGTCTTGTAAAATTGCAGCATCTTTACGCTTAGTGAATAAGTAATCTAGAGTGAAAACGTATTCATCTTCAGTTGTGTATGTTGCACCTACTGAGTATTTCCACTCTGATGGCATTTCAAAGTCTGGGTCAACAGCATTTACTGATGAGTCACCTGCACCTATTTCAGTGTTAGCAACTTTATCATATAAATCTTGAGGTACTTCGTAACCTGGAGTACCACCATTAACATTTGGAGTGTCAAATAGGTTTAGGCGTGCTTGTCTTTGTTCTTCATCTAGATAATAAACACCGTCTACATCTTTAATACCGGTACTAATATTAGTGATACCGTCGTTTGAGTACGAGTTAGATAACCAAACGTTCGGGTTACCACCAGAGAATAGGCCTACACCTGCACGTACTTCTAACGAGTCTGTTGCATACCATTCAAAGCCTACACGTGGTTGAATTAAATCGATGCCATCAAATGTTGCTTGGTTGCTGAAACCGTAGCGGTTTGTAAAGTTCTCGTTGTAATTAGGTGAGTCATCACTTGTGTATTTATCATAGCGAAGACCAAATGTTAACGTCGCATCTAAATCTGTGAAGCTGTACTCATCTTGCACATAGAAAGTATGTTGTGCATAAGAGAAGCTTGCAGCTGCATCGGTCGGGTTGTTTGTACCCGCAGCATTGTTGTAGTACAAGCCATCAGCAATTCCATCTTCAAAATCATCTACAGAGTTAAAACGCCACTCACCTTGCGTATGCTGTACGAATTGGTTAAATACGTCTAGCTTTTCGTACTCATAGCCACCGGTAATCGTGTGTTGATCAAGGTAGTAAGTACCTGCAAGTTTTACAGTCGTTGTCTCATAGTCTAGGTCATTTGATTGACGTGAGTCATCTGGACCAATGTAGATAGTACCACCGTCAGCGGTATCAATTTGCATTTCACCAAAGCTACTTGCAGCATCTAAAGATTGTACCGTTGCATCTAGCTCTGACTTACCAATACGAACTTCAGTTGAGAAGTTGTCTGACCAATCTGAGTATAGTGAACCGATGATTGATGTAAACTCAGCACCTTGCTTGAAGAAGTGATTATCTAAAGCTACTGTATCGCTGTATGCATCTGATTGAGATAGCGTGAAAGCATCATTGTAGTTATAGATTAAGTTTGCACGATGGTCATCGTTGATGTTCCAGTCTAACTTAATTAAGATTTTTTCATCTTCTACTGGAGCACTAGATGGCATGCCACCTGCGTCATAACCGTATACGTCTTGTGCGATTTGCTGTACACGAGCAACGTCTGCAGCTGAAACACTACCTGTGTTTAAACCGCCATACTCGTATTGTTTTACACCTTCAACTTTTTCGTATGAGGTGAATAAGAAAAGGTTATCTTTGATTAGTGGTAAACCAACGTTGAAGCCGTAACGTTTTTCAGTGTAATCACCGTTGTCGTAGTCTTCACCTTCGATTTTATCGCCTTTCATTGAATCATTTGTGTAATCGAAGAAAACACCACCGTGTACTTCGTTACCACCAGATTTAGTAACTGCGTTGATGTTACATGATGTGAAACCGCCATATTGAACATCAAATGGTGCTAGCTCAACTGCAACTTGCTCGATTGAATCGAAAGAGAAAGGAGCACCGATAGTTGGGTAACCATTTGAGCTTAAACCGAAGTTATCGTTCATACGAACACCGTCAAGGGTTAAGCTGTTAAAACGTGGGTTACCACCACCACAGTTGATTGAACCGCGGCTATCATCGATAGTTACACGTGGGTCGATACGGATGATATCTTTTAAATCACGGTTGATAGCTGGTTGGTTTTCTAAATCTTCAAGAGTGAACGTTGCAGCAGGACCTGTACCACCAGACATACGGCTGATAGGGCGACCAGTAACTACGATTTGTTCTACATCAGATTGTCTCTCTAACGTAACATTAACTGGGTAGTCAGCACCCACTTGTAGGTTAATGTTGTTGAATGTTTGATCTGCGAATACGTCAGAATCTACAACAACGCGGTAAGGACCACCTACACGTAGGCCTTTTGCTGTGAAGTAACCCGCATCGTTCGTTTCAGTTTCTTTAGTTGAACCTGAAGGTAAGTGAACGATAGTGATCTTAGTGCCAGCAGCAGGGTTGCCGCTAGGACCTTTGATTTGACCCTTGATAGCAGATGTTGTTTCATTTGCTAACGCTGCACCACTCACACCAACACATGCTGCAATAGCAAGTGATAGAGCTGTTTTGCGGAGTTGGATTTTCATTATGTTATTTCCCGTGTTAGAGGTTATGTTTCATTTATAGTTTGCTGTCAGTTGGCATCTTAAGTGCCTTTACTAACGGTTTTGCTGATTTATCAAATAACGTATTTAATAAACCAGCCAATCTTATACCGCCTTGTTGTAGGCGAGTTTTAACAATGGGTAAGTTTTTGTAGATATAACTATAACTTACGTTTGTTTCATTTTCGTTATACAGTGAATTTGCAATATTATTTGATTCGATTAACCAATCGCTAGGTGAACTGGCAAGATAGTCCGTGATTAACGCTTGATTTGTTGTATTTATAAATTGCGCAAACTCAGTATAGGACAAATTTTCATTTTCAATGAGTTTTGTGTCCCATAGGCTATGTAAATTGGTATCTTGACCGAAGAATGTGACAGAAATATTGTTGCCACCACGATCTTCACCGCGTCCGGCATGAAAAGGTTGGTGGCTGTCACCAACTAGATGAACTAAAAAACGCAGTGCGAACTGTTTTTCAGCTAGTGAGGCTTTCTGGTTTTGTAAAACTGAGATTGAGTATTCCATGCCTTCAAGGATATCTGACACGGTTTCTTTATTATGATGGGCATCTGAATCGTAATGGGGTTTAGCATCGCCTTCTTTAAAGTTAATGTAATGCCAGCGCGAAGATTTCTTTTGCCAGAAATTTTCTGGAGCAGAACGCATTTCATCAGCCCACGTTGCAACTTGTGGTAGTGAGTCACCATCGAGTAGAGGAACTAATGCTAGTTTAGTGGTGTCTGTAATATGCTTAGATGCAATTTCACCAACAATACGATGACCATTTTGACCCCATGCATTTGCAGGGGTGCTTAACACTGCTGAAATAACTGGTGTTGATAACAGCAACATTTTTATTGTTTTTTGTAACATTGACTCAGTGTCCAAAATGAATGTGCAATGAAGCACGATTTCTTGTGACATATTTTCCTGAATTTAAAATCAAATAGAAAGGACTCAATAAGATTCATAATTTCTTGTTCATATATGTTATTTATCAATAGTTTAAATTATTCAGGTAAAATTACTTGTTGTAATAAGTAAGAATAATTGTTCAAATAGAGACAACGGAGCGTTGTTGGCTATTAAAATTGAATTTAAGAACAATACTAATAAAAAAATCTTCGATTGTTACATTTTTGTTTCTATCAGTTATTTTGTTTTTTTATATCGGAATTTTGCAGGGTAAACCGGCTGTTTCTGATATCGATGCATTTATTGAAACGTCTTTTCAATGTGATACCAAATCAGAGGTTAACCTTAACGAGTTAGTGGTGTATTCATCGGGCAAAGTGTTGGCTGAGGATGTGGCTAAAACCTTATGCGATGATGACATCATAAGTAAACAATATGGCAAGGTAACCTCTTATTGGGGTTATAAAACCTCAGACACGATTGAGTTTTTAGGCAAAGGGATTGCTGATTTAATCCTTGCTAAAGAAAATTTAATTAACGCTTTTATGGCGGAGTCAACTTACAACTATCAAGCTGTTGTTGGATTTCCTGATTACACTGCCTATTTAATTTCGAGTAAAGAAAAACCTAGAATTGATAAGAGCTACTTTTTAGATAAACGCATTGGTTTACTTGATTACCCAACCAGTCGCTCAGGACATATTTTACCAAAGCAGCTATTTAAAAAATTAGATATCAACCTAGAAAACCTAGATATAACTTACGCTAGTTCCCATACTGAGTTAAGAGAGCTGCTTGCCAGTGGAAAGGTTGATTTAATTTCTTCTTATTGGCAAGACAGTGATCAGCAACGTTTTTCTAAAAATTATATTACGCCTATACGCGACAATATAAGTGGCAGTCGTTGGTATTTAAAAATGCAGGACGAAAACACCGACCTTTTATGTGCAGTTCAAGCGCAATTAACCCTTTTGGCACACAATCAGAATTCTCATTACTTTAATCATGTTGAGTCTTTTTGGGAATGTGACTCGACTCAGCAAACAATGAAAGTAGGGGATAGCAATGTTGCCAATTAGAATTAAGCTTATTTATGGCGCAATATTTTTAAGCTGCTGCTTGGTATTATTTGCTACCTTCATTACTGCAAAAGCTTATAAGACAACAACTAATGATGCACTGACTTTAGCAAAAGTTGAAAACCGTATTGCTCTTGATTTAAACCATTTAAATTTACCAGATGGTTTTTTGAAGCACTCCGGTAGTAGAGACATGGTACTCAATTATATCACGCGTCTTAATGCTCAGTTAGCAGACTCAGGCGTGATGGTTTACTCTATTGAAGGTATTTCGGAATATCCTGCTCGTGCTGATTTAATTACTAAGCAATTACATGCACCTCAAAAATCATTAACGGTTAGCTTTGTTATCGCATCTTCCTTATTAGATAAAAACGATATAGCTGTGTTCATTCTGGTCTGCTTATTTGCATCTACATTTACCTACTTATTATTTATCAGTGAACGAACCAAGATTCAAATAGCTAAAAACGAACCTGAAGTTGCAGTTCAGATAGAAGAAAAACCTAAATTGATAGTCGATCTTCAAAATAAAACCTTGGCTGCTAGTTGCGATGTCGATAAAACAGTGGCCCTTGCGAATAAACCATTGTGTTTTTATCTCGCTTTAGTTGAGTTTTGTATTGAGCAACCAGACGTAGTGCTTAATCAAAATAAAGATGTACCAGAAGAATTACTGACTTTAGCGAACAAGTATTTTTACCGGTTAGTTGAGCTTGGTCACACAATACGTAAACGACCAAACTTTACCAATAGCTTAGAAAAAACTTTAAGCGAAATTCGGGCAGCCCTTGATGAAGTTTGGCAAGACCAGCTTGAGATAAAAGAAACCTATTATCCGCCTAAAGCCCATGGTGAAGGTTCACGCTCTCGATTACATCATTACGGATTGAAGTCGATTGAGATCACCGATATTGAAGTCATAGGCAAATAATCTAGTTTTAAAGTAAAAAGGGAAGTCACTGACTTCCCTTTATCTATTTAGATATTGATGATTAGGTATCTAAAACTGCTTAGGAGTGTAATCAGCCGCTTTAACAGGGCTATTTTGCTCAAAGAAACGTTTTAATGCCTGTGCATCGGTATCATCTGTACTTACAAAGCCTTTTTTATTGGTAAGCGTAGGGTAGCCATCACCACCAGAGGCGTTGTAGCTATTAATACTCATTCGATATGTTTTAGTCATATCAAGTGGTTTACCAGCAATTTTAACATCAGATAAAGTGTCGTTATCGCGTTTGAAGCTTAGCTTATAGTATTGTAAGTAGGCACCTGAATCAGGTGGGAAAGAAGTAACAACCTGCAAGTAGTCATATAGCTCTTGGCCTGTCATATCAATATAGGTGATACGGTTTTTAAAAGGATGAACTTTTAAAATATCTTTATAACTGACATCGCCAGCTTGAATGCTATCACGAATACCGCCACCGCTTATCAAACCAAAATCAGCACCCACTGACTGCATTTGTGCAGCAATAATAACGCGTGCTAAGTTTACTTGCTCATAGCGTACTTTATTGCGGTCACCTTCAAGTTTTGCATCCACGTTACCTATTTTACCAGCAATTTGTGCTGCACCTTTTTTCTGATAAACCGCGAGCATGTCTTGTAAGTTTTTGTTTGGCTCGATGTACTCAGCCGCTAGCTGTTTATTGCCATTTTCATCATCGATATAAAGATTGACCGGAATAAGTGAGTAATTGAGCAGAGTTAATTCATCGTTTTCTAATTTGAATTCAGCTTTTCCCACATATTTACCCCACTCATGGGCTTGCATGATCCAAGTACCGTTTTGTTGATCAGGCTTACACGCTTTACCTGGCATAAAGCTTTCGTCAGCAACATTGGCTTCTTTCATACACACCGGCTCTTGTGAATGACCGCCGACAATAATATCTAGCATTCCTTTTGGTAAGTTACGCGCCATAGTCACATCACCGGGTGCATTAATACCAAAGTTAGCATCAACATAGTGACCCATGTGCGTTACAGCAATAGTGATATCAGGCTTGTACTGCTTTTCAATTTTTGGGGCTAACTTTGCAGTCACTTCTGTAGGGTCTTTAAATTCTAGGCCACCGATATACTGCGGGTTACCTATTTTTGCTGTATCTGTTGTGGTTAAACCAATGACAGCAATTTTGAGTCCGTTTTTTTCAAAGATTTTGTATGCTTGATAACGAGTTTCACCGGTCGTTTTATCTATAATATTGGCTGATAAAAAAGGGAAGTTAGACCATTTTTGCTGTTTATCGAGTACAGCCAGCGGGTTATCAAACTCATGGTTACCAATTGCCATGGCATCGTAACCAATTACAGACATACCTTTAAAATCCGGTTCTGCGTGTTGTAGATCTGATTCAGGAATACCTGTATTGATATCGCCACCAGACAGCAGTAAAACTGCATGTCCTTGTGCTTTAGCATCGGCTCTTAATTGATCAATTAAAGTCTTGCGAGCAGCCATACCATATTCACCATGTTCGTTATGCCAAAAACGACCGTGATTATCATTAGTATGGAGCAGAGTGAAATATTGGGCTGAATCTGTATTGTTAGAAGAGGAGCTACACGCGGTTAGGGTAACCAGTAGCGATGTTAGTAAAAAAAAACGCATAATTGTTTGCCTGAATAGAGCAGTAGGTTAATTATGCGCTTAGTTTAAACGACTTAAGTTTAAATTAAATGTCTTTTATAAACTTTTGTCGCTATTTTCTGTATTTAGTTGTCCTGTTGCGGCAAGTTGTCTTCGTTGTAGTTCTTGTTCTGCATAATGAGACTTAAGATGATTATTGCCGACCATCCAATTTAAAAAACTAGCGGGTAACTTACTATAAGGCTCACCTTGGTGTAGGCCAAAATCGCATATTGCGTTCTCTTCATTCGCCATGGTTCATTCCTGTGTGTTCATTGTTGTCGTGCAGATACTAACAAACTGAGCCTATTTGATAAGACGATTTTGATTTAATCTTTAAACTTTTTATAACCATAATGAATACACAGTGTAAATTAATGTAACTGAGATGTAATTGATTTGACGCGTTTTGTGTAACTGTTTTGTTTGCTATTTAAGCACCTGCCTATTTTGTTTAAGCTTCTTGCAGTTTTATAATAAAAATTATCAGGAAAGATAAACAATGAAAAAACATCTACTTGCAACAGCTTTATTGGCTAGCAGTTTTACAGCGAATGCAACTATTGTCGAAATGCAAACGGACCTGGGCAGCATTACGATTCATCTTTATGATCAACAGACACCTGTTACAGTTGAGAACTTTTTAAATTATGTTGCAGATGGTAGCTACGATGGCACCGTTATCCATCGTTCTGTTGATAACTTTATTTTACAAGGTGGGGGGTTTAAATTTGGTACTGACTTTGATGCGATAGACACCGCAGACGCTATTACTAATGAACCAGAGTTGTCTAATGTGAAAGGTACCATTGCAATGGCTAAGCTTGGTGGCAATGCTAACAGTGCAACCAGTCAGTGGTTTTTTAATTTAAAAGATAACAGCGCAAATCTTGACTTACAAAATGGTGGCTTTACCGTTTTTGGCGAGGTAACTGTCCAGAGTATGGCTGTGATAGAGCAAATCACAGAATTAGTACATTGTGGAGAGATCCCAGTAGTAAACTTAAATGAAGAGCAGTGCCCAGATACAACATCAGGTTTTAGTGGTGAAAACTTATTTTACATTAACAGTGTAACTGTGATTGACGATGACCCTAATTCATCTGCTTCTTTATCACCAAAAGAAAACACGCTGATTGATGAAGATGACGCTTCAGACAACGGCGGTAGTAGTTCAGGTGGTAGTCTTGCATGGATGCTATCTTTATTAGCCCTAGCAGGCTTTGCTCGTCGTAAATAATTCCAACCAACAAAGTTAATAAGGCGCTAAAAAGCGCCTTATTTCTTTGTATTGATGATTATTAAAAGATTCTAACTAAAATCAGCACCCACATTATTAGCATTATAAAGCTACTGACAACGAAACTATAATAGCGCGCCTTCAAGGTGTTTGAAGTTAAGTGTATTACGCTATGAATAATTCTTAATGCAACATAAACCCAAGCAAGGGCAACAAAAACAGTACCTACAGCATTGACTTGCAGAGCTGTTAAACAGGCAATATAAAACAGCACAGGCATTTCGAATTGATTGATAAAGTTACGATCTGCTACGCGAACATTATCCCCAGCTTTTTCAAGTTCCATTAATAAGAAGTCTTTCATCTCAATGGTTTTTTGCTTTGCCGCACGAAAACGGCGCTTACCCATAATGTACATCACAATAAATGTCAGTAACACCTGAGTGAACATTGCTACAATTAGCCACCTTTCCATAGCTCATCCTTTGTTATAGTTATTGCTATTAATCTTAACCGTAAGTACTGCATTTTCACAATGTGTTACAAAGTTTTGCTGTAACTTAACTGAAAAGCATTGAATTGCAGCGCTCGAAAACACATGATAAATAAAAATTTATTCAATTTCTAATGGATACAAAATAATGAAAAAAATAATGGGACTCAGTGCAATCGCTTTTGCAGTGTTAGCAGGTTGTTCTTCTACTTCTACCACAACGCCTCCTGCTGCTAATACTAACCTTATTCCAGACTCGTTAGTTATCAGCCCAAACGACACCCGTGAGTACAAAACATTAAAACTTGATAACGAAATTGATGTAATTTTAATTTCAGATCCAAGTGCTGAAAAATCAGCTGCTGCATTGAGTGTTGGTGTTGGTTTATTGCACGACCCTATGTCGCAACAAGGTATGGCGCACTATTTAGAGCATATGCTGTTCCTTGGTACGGACCGTTACCCAGACACCAAAGGTTACAGTGATTTTATGACTAAAAATGGCGGTGCTCATAACGCTTACACTTGGTTAGATATCACAAACTACATGTTCAAAGTGAACAATGATGCCTACGATGAAGCACTTGACCGTTTTGCGGATTTCTTTAAATCACCAAAGCTTTACCCTGAGTACACAGACAAAGAAAAAAATGCCGTAAATGCCGAATGGTCAATGCGCCGTGAGATGGACTTTTTTGGTCAATTCAAACTGGCACGTCAAATGATGGGCTCACATCCTGCTAACCGCTTCTTGATTGGTAACCTAGAAACACTAGGTGATAAAGAAGGCAGCAATCTTCATAAAGAAACCGTTGCTTTTTATAACAAGTACTATTCATCGAACATTATGAAAGTGGCGATGATTTCTAATCGTCCACTTGCTGAGATGGAAGCAAAAGCAAAACAGTACTTTGCTGATATTGAAAATAAAAATATCGAAAAGCCAACGGTGACTGATAAGTTAGATTTCTCTGAAGCTGGCGGTAAACGTGTTTATTACGCACCGAATGAAGACGTAAAACAACTGCAATTAGAATTCACTATTGCTGATAACAGTTCACAATTTGCAGTTAAACCAAACCGTTTTGTTTCTTACCTTTTAAGTAACGAAATGCAAGGCAGCCCAGCACAAATACTACGTGATAAAGGTTGGGTATCAGGTTTATCGTCTTCTGCTTCACCAACGCAATATGGGAACTACGGAAGCTTAACAGTTGATATTGAATTGACTGATGCCGGCATGCAAAACCGCGAAGAAATTGTTGCTATGGTTATGCAATATATTGCACTTATCAAAGAGCAGGGTGTTGATAGCAAATACTTTAATGAAATTCGTACATCGTTAAACAATTCGTTTCAATTCCTAGAAAAAGGGGATGAGTTTGGTTATGTAAGTAACTTAACTGATAGCATGCAAAAGTTCCCTGTGAACAACGCAATTAACGCACCTTATTATTATGCCAAGTTTGATGCAGATGCGGTGCAAAATGTCCTTTCGCAATTAAACGAAGATACTTTACGTATTTGGTATATTTCAAAACAAGAAGAGACAGATTCACAGCTGCATTTTTACGATGGTAAATATCGTATTGAAGATATCAGCGAGTCAGAAGTTGCAAGCTGGAATAAACCAAGTGAATACGCGTTAGCATTACCAACAGTAAACCGCTTATTACCTGAAAGCTTTGCAATTAAAACAGCTGAGTTTAAACAACAAGCGCACCCTGAACTCGTATTTGATCAGCAAGGCGTTAAAGTTTGGCGTCAAGCAAGTCAGCAGTTTGCTGAGCAGCCTAAAGGTCTTGTTGAAGTTTATATTAATACGCCAGATGCCCTTGTGAATGTAAAATCACAGGTTCTTTACTCAATTTGGGCTGATCTTTATAACTTACAACAAAGTAAATTAAGCACAGAAGCCGCTGTTGCAGGTATGAGTTTAGGGTTACAGCCAAGTAATGGCCTTGTGTTATCGCTTAGTGGTTTCACTGATAAACAAGATGTCCTTTTAGCTCAGGCGCTTGAAAATCTTACCTTAGAGGTGTCTGAAGAAGGTTTTGCCCAAGCAATCGATCGTTTTAAGCGTGATTTACTAAATCAGCAAAAACAGTTCCCGTTCTATCAAGCATTCGGTGAGTACTCTAAGCTTACTCGTAGTGGTAAATTTGATACCGAAACCTTGATTGCTGCGGCAGATGCGCTTACCTTAGCTGATTTTACGGCTATTAAGCAATCAACACTTGCTGCCAATGACTTACGCGTATTCACGTTTGGTAACTACAACCAAAATGATGTTGACGCTATTGCGAGTAAACTAACCGCTATTTTACCAAAAGGTCATAAAGCGACCGAGTTTGCTAGAAGTAAAGCCTGGTTGCCTCAGCCTGGTGAGCGTATCGTTTTACAAAAAGATATTGATGTAGCTGATGTAGCAATCATTGACATGGTTGTTCACCCAACCCCTGGCTATAAACAACAAGCACAGGCACAAATTTTACAAAGCCACTTTAGAACCGTAGCGTTTGATAAGTTACGTACTGAAGAGCAACTTGCTTATGCGGTTGGTGCGTTAGCGCGTCCAATCGAAGATTATTCTGCATTAGGTCTTTACATTCAAACACCGGTTAAAGGTCCTAAAGAGATGCAGGCGCGCTTTGATGAGTTTAAAAAGCAATACGCAGTTGAGCTTGATAACATGACAGAAGAAACATTTGCACAACTTAAAAATGCAACGCTTGTGTCTTTAAAAGAGCAACCTAAGAATTTAAGTGATGAAATGTCGCCACTTATTACAGACTGGTATCGTGAGAACTTTAAGTTTGACTCTAAAGAAAAGCTTATCGCTGAAGTTGAAAAAGTAACCTTGGCTGATCTGAAAGATTATTACAAGAAAACGATGCTCAATAGTGAAGCTGCGCGTTTAAACATTCAAATGCGTGGTAGTAAGTTTGCAGACAAGCCATTTGCAGATCTGAAAAGCCAAACAAAAGTTGAAAACTTAGAAAGTTTTTACAAAGGCATTAAATTCCAAAACTAATTTAATAGTTGATAAACAAAAGCCCAAGCTATTGCTTGGGCTTTTTGATTTATGCGATAAGCAAAAATCCTATAAATGCAGCCGTTGCAGCAAGTAAGGTATAAGGCAGTTGCGTGATAGCATGGCTGACTAAATCACACCCTGAGCCTTGTGCAGCAAGTACGGTGGAATCTGAATAGAAGCACGCTTGACTACCAAATGACGACGCCGATAACAAAGCACCAATCACTAAAGGAATATTGGCATCAATTGCGTAAGCCAGTGGCATTACAATAGGAATAGTTACTGCGAAAATCCCCCAGCTTGAACCCGTTGCAAAAGCAAGGACTGCCATTGCTAAAAACACCACGGCTGGTAAGTACTGTGCTGTCATATAAGGGCTCAAGGTATTTATGACATATTGCGGTAGCATTAATTGGTCACACACATCTTTAAATATAAATGCTGCAACCACAGTTCCTATAGCGGGTATCATGCTTTTAAAACCATCGAGCATACGCTCAACGAGTTCTGACAATGTCATCAACTTTTGTAACATATAAAAAGGCAAAACAACGGTAAAGGTTGCCAGCAGCCCTTTATAGACGTCAATGTCAAAGTAAACAGTAAACGTAACAAGTAAAACTATAGGTACTAAAAAGTTATAGAGTTTGCCGTTTGAAGCGGCTGTTTCAAAGTTTTCTTCTGCTGCTTTTACTGCGTATTCATCCGCTGTTTGAACATCTGTGTACTGGCTATTTGATATTTCGATTTGATTATTCATGGCACGTAGTTGTGCTTTTTTCATCGGACCAAAAGCAGGAATGACATTTAAGCTAACTAGTAATACCACAATGACTGCAAACCAAGCATATAACATGTAAGGTATTGCTTGGATATATACAGCAATACCTTGACCTTCTGGTGCAACATTATTATCAACTAACAAGCCACCAAAAAAAACGGCCCATGTAGAGAGTGGTACAAGCACACAAATAGGCGCAGCCGTTGAGTCAACAACATAAGCGAGCATTTCGCGGCTAATTTTAAACTTATCGGTGATACGCTTCATAGTTTCACCGACGGTTAATGCATTTAGGTAATCATCGATAAAAATAATTACACCTAGCACAAAGGTCATTACTAACGATGAACGCTGGCCTTTGGCAAATTTTAACGCTAATTCGGCGAATGCACTTGCACCCCCGGTTCTCACTAATAAAGCGATTAATGCACCAAATCCACCACAGACTAGAATTAGCCAGGCAATGGTTTCGTCTTGCATTACTTTTAATGAAATATCAGCAAAATTGGCTAACACAGCGGTCGGACCTAGCATGGCTAAACCAAATAAAGCACCAATCAGTAAAGATAAAATAGGGCGGCGTAAAAATACGGCCAAAACCACCACCAATACTGGCGGCAGTAAACTTAACGCAGAAGGTTCTTGCATTATAATTTTCACACAGTTAAGCAATCGAGATTGCTTAGAGAAATCAAAAGTCTATTGACTCAATTAACTGCTTTACGCGAACACACTTTTATGGACCCTTTAGGGAAAGTGCCTGCGTTGGCTGGCGCCAGACAGTATAGAGGGTATACTGCTTTTGTTTTGCCCAAAACATCGCAAGAAAAATAATCCTGAATATTAATTTAGTCAATAACAATTTTAATTGCGATGATAATTATTTTACACTCATCTATAACGTCACTTTTTATTAATTGAGCAAAGGGATTATGGCATTTTCAGATACTTACAGACTCAGTAGCCATGCGGTTATCACCAACAACCAAGGTCAGGTGTTATTACTAAAAGCTGATTACGGTCAAAAAAGTTGGGGGCTACCTGGCGGCGCTTTAGATAAAGGTGAAACCATTCATCAAGCGTTACTTCGCGAATGCCAAGAAGAACTTAATTGTGATGTAGATATCGCTTATTTAAGTGGCGTTTATTATCACACAGCGTTTAACTCTCATGCGTTTATTTTTCGTGCTCATATAGCTGAGGACGCTGAGATAATGTTGAGTAATGAGCACACAGAGTATGGCTATTTCGATATTGACGAGTTATCTAAAGTACAAAAAGAGCGTGTTCTTGATTGCCTTAATTTTACCAATGATGTCGTGAGTAAGGTGTTTTAATAAATGTTAGATATATATTTGCACGCTGGGCAGCCTGATGATGCCGCGTTTATCGTTGAGCTTTTAAACCAAGCAACATTTTTAGAGCACATAGGTAATAAAAACATTAATACGCCCGCACAAGCAGAGCATTATATTCAACAAACGTTTATAAATAGCCACCAGCAATTTGGCTTTGGCAGTTATATTGTTTGTTTAGCTGATGATACACCGGTTGGAATGGTGGGGCTCTTTCAGCGCGATGCGTTAGCTATCCCCGATTTAGGATTTGCCTTGTTAGCTAAATATGAAGGCAAGGGTATTATTACATCTGCTGCTAGGTTATTGATGGCCAAAAAACACGTATTAGAGCTTGGTGTACTTGCAGCAATAACCTCACCAACAAATATTGGCTCACAAAAGGTGTTACAGAAACTTGGCTTTGAGTTCATAGGCGATGTCATCATTAACGATGACAATCAGCCTCTAAAACTCTTTTTAAAGAGTAAGCTCTGATACTTCGTTTGCAACTTGTTTGTTTACCTTTAACCATGTTGACTCAAGTGTCGCGACAAGCCCTTCGTAATCACTTGCTTGTAATGGTGTGAGCTCATTGAAGTAATTAACCGCTTTTAACTTTCGGCCCGACTCAGGGTTTGTATAGTACAAACGCCAAAGCCCTGCAATGTTGGCATTGCCTTGCTCATCGCCATTAAAGTGATGTAGCTCATATTCTAATTCATAATAGCTTTGTTGATCTAAATCGGTGATCACCGGTAAACCTTTTATTACCATCCAATTATCAAGGTCAGTGTGAAGCTGTTGATGGGCACTGGCGGTTAACATTAAATCCGGTGATTCACTCCATAAATGGTAGTTAGCAGCATTGACTCGGTTGTTGTCGAGTACCATAGCAATACCGCGATTATTAAGCGCACCACGTAATTGTACTGTCTTGATCCTTAGCTGAGCTTGCGTATTTTCAGCTAACCGCTGCATATTCACAATTGGCTGCGAGAATTGATAATACTCAATAGTTGAGAATGACGTCTGACTGCAGGCCGAAAGTAACAGCACTGCTGCGATTGAAACACAGCGTTTATAGTTCATTATTGTTTCCTCGGCGTTGGATCTGCGGGTAGTTCTTTATCAAATATCAACATATTAGGTTGCTGGTTCAAGCCACGTGTAAGTGGTTGTAGCTCTTCACTTAAACGTTTAAATTCGGACAAGGTGGTTTGTAACTGCTGATGGAAAGCCGAACCCTGTTCGTAACTTGCCATGGTTTTTTCAAATTGTTTCATGGTTTTATCGAACTGTTGCATGCTTTTAGTCATTTCAGCAAAGTTGCGATTTATATCACCGGGTAAATCTTGGGTATCTTGTTTATTGATCAATTCTCGCATGTCATGAGCAAGTTCTTGGTACTCAGAAAAGGTAGTTTGCATTTGTGCCAAGCTGTCTTCTATCTTAAGGTTGTTCACTTTATTTAACACATCGGATACTTGGTCAGCTATGACCGTAATACCACTCGATACACTTGGGAATACGGTATAATCGGCTATAGTCTTTAATTCGGCAGGTTCCGCGTTATCATAAATGTCTAAGTCAACGTATACGGCGCCGGTAAGTAAGTTACCTGGCTTTAAAGAGGCTCTAAGGCCATTTTTAATCCAGCTATCTAAGCTTGAATGCCAAAACTCGCGTGCAGCTGTACTGTCGTGGTAAAGACGACCATATTCAATTTTAATAAGGGCAGGTACTGCGGTATTGTCAGTTCTAAAGTGTGCAGGCTTGCCGTCGATCATGACACTTGCTGGTGCTTCAACCACACTACCAATACGCATACCACGGTATTCAACAGGTGCCCCAGCTCTTAACCCACGAATTGATTGCTCAAAATCGATTAAGTAATAATCAAAGTCATAAAAGCGCTCTTCTAACGCGGCTTTATAACTATTACTTAATGAAAAACTGTGTCCATTAGTGGCGACTTCACCAGGAGATTGCTGCTCAGGTATACCTACAGAAATTCCACCTTTGAGTAACTTACTTAATGAACCTGTATTTACATTAATTCCATCAGCTGATAGGTCTATTTCGATACCTGAGTTCACCCAAAATATAGAATTTAAGGTAATTAAATTTTGATAAGGCTCATTAATGAAAATGCCATATTTCATGGCCTGATTTTTCCAGTCAAAGGTTGCAGTTTCTATTTGGCCAATTTTGTAATCTTTGAAATAAATACCCGTACTTACATCAAGTACTTCAGCGTTATAGCTAAGCAGTGTGAAACGACCACCTTTAACATCATTGCCAATTAATGCGGGTTCATCCTGAAGTTCAAACTTATCCGCTAGCTTCTTGCTTTCACCCGGTGCAAATTCTAAGTATACGCCTGAGAGCAGAGTGCTCATTCCAGTAATACCTGTATCATCAATTCGTGGTTTAACGACCCAAATTTTTGCATCGTCAGTTAATAGGTCATCATAGTGTTTATCGATTTGAGCTCTTGCAATTACACTATTTTGCTGATCTGACAGACGTACATGATTAATTTGGCCGATTTTTACACTACGTACTTTTATTTCAGTTTTGCCAGCAACGATGCCTTCCGCATGAGGCATTTTTATAAAGATAGTGGTGCCTTTATTTGCCTGATACTGGTATAACATCCATGCGCCTATTAGTAGGGCTATTAACGGAATTATCCAAATAGCCGAAATATTTGGCGCTGATTTTATTTTAGCGTTTTCGCTCATGCCAGAGTCTCTTGTTTTACTTTCTTTAAATTAGTAGGGCTGTCCCACAGTAAGCGTGGATCAAATGCATGGGCTGCCAACATTTGGCAAATTACCATAGTGGTAAAAAATATTGTGCCGATGCCTGGTGTCACAGACATTAAATTTCCTAGTTGTACTAAGGCTACTAGAATCGCGACAACAAATACATCAATCATTGACCATTTACCTATAAATTCAGTTAATTGGTAGATACGTGTATAGCCTTTTGTTTGTCTATTTGCAGGCTTCATCACCATATAGCATAAAAAACTTAAGATTAGCGCTTTGGCAAGGGGAACAACCACACTGGCCAAAAATATGATCATGGCTATTGGATAAGAACCACTATTCCACAAAATCATCACACCACCAATAATCGTAGAGGGCATTTCATCACCGAGGCTGGTGGTATACATAATTGGGTAGACGTTGGCTGGGATGTAGGAAGCGACAGATGTGATCAACCAAGCAAACGCTTTTTGTACACTATAAGGATTGCGGGTAAAGGTTTTTGTGTCACATCGCGAGCAAATTTCAGTATTACATAATTGGCCACAAACATGACAAGCACGCAGTCCTTGATCGATAGCTCGTGTGTTTGCAATTGTTTGATCTATATATGCGGGCTCTCCTAATTGCTTCCAAAGATAGTGTTTATTTAACTTCGCCATGGTTGCTACATATAGAACCACAAATGCCACATAGGACCAAAAGCTTACACCAAATTCAATGTCTGCCATTGACATTATTTTGACCATGCTGACCATCACCCCGATTAAGAAAATCTCGGACATGATCCAAGGCTCTAAAGCAAAGGTGGTTTTTAACAATCTTTTGCCCCACAAATAAGGTAGTACTTTTAATACACCTAAATGTAGCGGAATAATCAATAGTAATAACAACATAGGCAAGCCTATGATGCTTATGTCAATAAATAGACCCAAAAAATCGTTATCGTAATTGAATAAAATACGCGCAGCATCAGGAAGCGTAATGGTTTGTGTAATACCGCTACTCGTAAAAGATAAAAAAGGATAAAACATACTGCTTAAAAGCATGACTATTGCGCTTAAGCTCAATGCGACCACTGTACTGTCTTGGCAGGCTTGTGATGTTGATAACTTAGTATTGCAATGTGGGCAAAGCGCTACTTGTTTTGCATTTAAATGTGGGATCTCAACGACCAGATCACAACTAGGGCAGGCTGTTTGCAAACTTAGGGTCTCATAAACAAGAACTTAGTTAAGTTTGCACCAAATACTGCATAAATACAAATGCAGCATTGTTTAATATAAGCTAATATTTGTACAAAGCGATTACGCTTTTTAATACATTTAATTCATTATGGTGATTAGTGAAGCAATTATTTACCCTTTTAATGTTGTTTATTAGTGTTAAAGGTGAGTGTTTATCTGAGCCAAATATACAACAACCTATTGTTGTTGCTGCAAGCGCCTCTTTACCTCCTTATGTTATCGAAGATACCAATAGCGGTATTCAACTTGAAATTTTAAAAGCAGCTTTTAAGTCACAAGGCATCTCTAATATTCATATTCATTACATGTCTAATAAACGTGCAGAGCAACAGCTTATGCAGGGAGAGGTTGATATTGCATTAAACTTTCCTCCAGTTCTCACTCCACATGTTTATAAAAGTGATGAACTACTGCGCTATCAAAATGTCGCGGTCAGCCTTGCTAATAGAGATTTAAAAATTAGCACTATCTATGATTTAGCAGGTAAAAGTGTACTTGCCTTTCAGAACGCAACTAATTTTATTGAAGCACCTTTTAAATCGGTTACCAATATTTTACGCTCTTACGAAGAAGTGGTTAACCAAGAAGCGCAAGTTGACCACCTTATGAAGGGCTGGGTTGACGTTATTATTCTAGAGCGCCGGGTGTTTTTATATTATTTAGAAAAATATAAACAAAGCGCTGAGGTAAAACCTTTTATTGTGCATGCAATCTTTAAAGAAGCACCAAGACCTGCGTTTTTTTACAGTAAAACGTTAAAAAACACGTTTAATTTGGGTCTTGGTGAGATCATAGAATCAGGCGAATACCAAGCAATTATTCGCCTTGATGGTACTGAGTACGCGCAGCTTTCAGAGCCAGAGTTACGCGAATAACGCAACAGTTTGGCGGCTCAATGCAATTAGCTTACCGTCTTCACTCCAAATACAGCCATCTTCAAGACCATAGCCATCTTTACTATGATGGGTAACAGCCTCGTAGCCAATCCAAGCATCATGGGCAATTGCAGGTTCTTCTACAAATTCTATGTACCATGACATACTACTTGCTGGTGCAGGTTGCTTGTACATTTGTAATAGAGTCGGTGGCCATGCATCTGTTAGGGCTATGATATGGGCTTCAGTCATTTGCTCTGGTACATGTTTGAATTTCATCCAACCACCTAAATGTGAGGTGTCTGCTCCAGAGAAAGGCATATTGCCGTCTTGCAAACACAGTGCAACGTGCTGGAAAAATGCCGGCATCACGCCTTCTTTATAAGGTAGGGTAAAACGTTCATCAACGGGTTTTAGCTGCATGGTTTTAGTGACATCTACTTGTACACTTGATTGACGCTCAGCCCCAAAACAGGCTTGTGTAATAACACAAACATCGCCATTTTGAATCACTTTTGCCAGTACCTGCGCACTGTTTTTTCCTTCACGTAAGACTTCAACGTCGATTGAAAAATCATTGTCAGCGATTAACGGGCCAACAAAGTTAGTACTTAAAGATAATAAACGGCGAGAGTTATCGATATGCTGCCGTATAGCTTGATATAATAAAGCTGCAGATAAACCACCAAATGCAGTGCGGCCTTGGCACCAGTTTTCTGGAAACTGCATTACTTTTGTTTTGTCTTTACCAAGTTCAGCTGCCATGGCGAGTAATTGATCAAAATGCATAATTTTCCTTAACGTTTATTGTTATGGTTTAGGTTATAGCACAGCCAAAGTCATCAGACCAGTTTGTTTATTCCGCAATAGGCGTACAAATACAGTGCTTTTTGAGGAAAAAACATGCATTTCAAAAAAAATTTCAAAAAAAAGTAAAATTTTTCATTTTTATAGTTGAATTCAGTTTCCTGCATCCCTATTTACTAGTCATCGAACGTATTAACGAATTTTGAAGTTGGAGAAGATTCATGGGTAGAATAATTGGAATCGATTTAGGTACTACTAACTCTTGTGTAGCAGTACTAGACGGTGATAAAGCACGCGTTATCGAAAACGCGGAAGGCGATCGCACAACACCTTCGATCATTGCATACACGCAAGACGGTGAAACATTAGTTGGTCAACCTGCAAAACGCCAAGCAGTAACTAACCCAACTAACACATTATTTGCAATCAAGCGTTTAATTGGTCGTCGTTTTGAAGACGAAGAAGTACAACGTGATATCGGTATCATGCCTTTTAAAATTGTAAAAGCTGATAACGGTGATGCATGGGTTGAAGCGCGTGGCGAGAAACGTGCTGCACCACAAATTTCAGCAGAAGTGCTGAAAAAAATGAAGAAAACAGCAGAAGACTTCCTAGGTGAAGCGGTTACTGAAGCAGTAATTACAGTACCTGCATACTTCAATGACTCACAACGTCAAGCGACTAAAGATGCTGGTCGTATTGCTGGTCTTGAAGTTAAACGTATCATCAATGAGCCAACTGCCGCTGCACTTGCATACGGCATGGACAAAAATAAAGGTGAAAACGTTGTTGCAGTATACGACTTAGGTGGTGGTACTTTCGATATCTCTATCATCGAAATCGACGAAGTTGAAGGCGAGCACACGTTTGAAGTGTTAGCAACTAACGGTGACACTCACTTAGGTGGTGAAGATTTCGATAACCGTGTTATCAACTACTTAGTTGAAGAGTTTAAGAAAGATCAAGGTATCGACCTTAAAAACGACCCGCTTGCAATGCAACGAGTTAAAGAAGCTGCTGAAAAAGCGAAAATTGAACTTTCTTCTGCACAACAAACAGAAGTTAACTTACCGTACGTGACTGCTGACGCAACAGGTCCTAAGCACATGAACGTGAAAGTTACTCGTGCAAAACTTGAGTCACTTGTTGAAGACTTAGTAACTAAGTCAATTGAGCCACTTAAGCGTGCACTAGCTGATGCTGATTTATCAGTAAGCGACGTAAATGACATCATCCTTGTTGGTGGTCAAACACGTATGCCTCTAGTTCAAAAAACAGTTGCAGAGTTCTTTGGTAAAGAGCCACGTAAAGATGTTAACCCTGATGAAGCAGTTGCAGTAGGTGCAGCGATTCAAGGTGGTGTATTAGCTGGTGACGTTAAAGACGTACTTCTACTTGACGTATCTCCGTTATCACTAGGTATCGAGACTATGGGTCAAGTAATGACTGCGCTAATCGAGAAAAATACGACGATTCCTACTAAGAAATCACAAGTTTTCTCAACAGCTGAAGACAACCAATCAGCGGTAACGATTCACGTATTACAAGGTGAGCGTAAGCGTGCAAGCGATAACAAATCACTAGGTCAATTTAACCTAGAAGGTATTCGCCCAGCACAACGTGGTACGCCACAAATCGAAGTAACATTCGACGTAGATGCGGACGGTATCTTACATGTATCTGCTAAAGATAAAGATACAGGTAAAGAGCAGAAGATCACAATCCAAGCTTCTTCAGGTCTAAGCGACGATGAAGTAGAAAAAATGGTTCGTGATGCTGAAGCGCACGCTGAAGAAGATAAGAAATTCGAAGAGCTAGTAGCAACTCGTAACCAAGCTGATGCAATGGTTCACGGTACACGCAAGCAAATCGAAGAAGCGGGTGATGCATTACCTGCAGAAGATAAAGAAGCAATCGAAGCTGCGCTTACTAAGCTAGAAGCGGCGATTAAAGGTGATAACAAAGAAGAGATTGAAGCGAAAACTCAAGCTCTTGCTGAGAAGTCACAAAAGCTAATGGAAATTGCACAAGCTAAAGCACAGCAACAACAAGGTGGTGCGGATGCAGGTGCACAACAATCTTCTGCAAAACAAGACGACGATGTTGTTGATGCAGAGTTCGAAGAAGTGAAAGACGACAAGTAATTGCTTGTTTCGCTTCTGCCTAACGCATTAATGGCTGCTTTGTTTAGCCAATTAAGTTAGGATGAAATGATTGAGGCGCGCCAGCGATTTCGCTTGACGCGCCTTTTGCATGTATATAAACGGTAAAGTCGTTCGACTTACCTTACGCAGTGTAACTGCAGTAAAAAGAGTAGTGTGATAGATATGTCAAAAAGCGATTATTATGAAGTTCTCGGCGTGAGCAAAGATGCCAGCGAACGAGACATAAAAAAAGCGTATAAGCGCTTAGCGATGAAATATCATCCAGACCGTACCGCAGGCGATAAAGAACTTGAGTCTAAATTCAAGGAAGTAAAAGAAGCCTACGAAGTACTAACTGATGACCAAAAACGTCAGATGTATGATCAATATGGTCACGCAGCCTTTGAACAAGGTGGTGGCGGTCATGGCGGTGGCTTCGGCGGCGGTCATGGTGATTTTGGTGATATTTTCGGTGATGTGTTTGGAGATATCTTTGGTGGTGGCGGTGGTCGTCGTCAATCGCGTCAACAACGTGGTTCGGACTTACGTTACAACATGGATTTAAGCCTTGAAGAGGCCGTTCGTGGTAAAGATGTCGAAATTAAAGTACCAACTTGGGTTAGCTGTAAGCCATGTGATGGTAGCGGTGCAAAAGCGGGTTCTAAACCAAAAACATGTACTACCTGTCATGGTGCTGGTCAAGTACAAATGCGCCAAGGTTTCTTCGCGGTTCAGCAAACTTGTCCTACGTGTCAGGGCACAGGTCAAATTATTTCTGATCCATGTGACAGCTGTCATGGTCAAGGTCGCGTAGAAAAAACTAAGACCTTATCAGTGAAGATCCCAGCGGGTGTTGATACAGGTGACCGTATTCGTCTATCAGGCGAAGGTGAAGCGGGCATGCATGGTGCACCAGCAGGTGATTTATACGTTCAGGTTTCTGTTCGTGAACACCCGATTTTCCAACGTGATGGTAATAATCTGTATTGTGAAGTTCCAATTAGCTTTACGACAGCAGCACTGGGTGGCGAAATTGAAGTGCCGACACTGGATGGTCGTGCAAAACTGAAGATCCCATCAGAAAGCCAAACGGGCAAGATGTTCCGTATGCGTGGTAAAGGTGTTAAGTCTGTACGTAGTGGCGCTCAAGGTGACTTGATCTGTAAAGTGGTTATTGAAACGCCAGTGAATCTAAATGACCGTCAACGTGAATTGCTTGAAGAGCTTGAGCAAAGCATGGGTAAAGATGGCTCTAAAAACCGTCCAAAAGAAAAAGGTTTCTTTGATGGTGTGAAGAAATTCTTCGATGACCTAACTAAGTAACTTCTAGTTAAGTAACTTGAGTTCGAGAATAAAAAGGCGCTGATAAGCGCCTTTTTATGCCTTAATGATCTAAGAATAGGTAGTTTTGCCAACTTTTCATTCTGATCAATACTTTACGCATCACTGATACGTGTTCGAAGTGTTCTGAATAAACTGCAACTTCTGTGCTTGTTCCTTGTGGCAGGTGATATTCACTCATGTCATCGGTGATTTTTAAGGTGACAATTGCGCGCCCTTGACGAGCAAAAAACTCAGTGCCCATCAGTATGCCTTGTGCTTGCACTTGCCCTTCGCCAATCGCAGGTAATACATCGATTACTTCGCCTGCAAAGGTTTTGCCCGGAATAGCTTTAAAAATAAAATCTGCTTTGTAGCCAGACTCGAGTCTTAATAGTGAATTTTGTCTAAATGCAGCGACGTAAACGGCATCTTCTTTGTGCACAAAGGTCATTACTGGGCGTAATGGCATTGGTACTGCAATCATCCCAGGGCGTAATGTTAGTTGTGTTACATAGCCATCAGTAGGTGCATAAACGCTTGTGCTGTCTAAGTTAAATTGAGCTTGCTCTAAATTAGCGCGAGCTGCGGCAATTTTAGTTTGCTCACCGTTTATTTCAGACTCAAATGCTAGTTTCTGGCGTAACTCTTCGGCTTGTGCTGCTTCGTAGCTTGCCTTTGCTGCTAAATATACACCTAATTTATTATCAACTTGGCCTTTTGAGTAAGCACCGCTTTTTGCGCCTTTTTCATAACGTTCGTATTCTTTCTTGCTACGATCATATTCAGCTTTAGCCATTAGGGCACTGGCTTGTGCTGATTTATAGCTCGCTTCTAAACCGAGCACTGACTGTTTTGCATCTTGTAAAGCTGCAATAGCTTGATTTAGCTTGGCTCGATATAAGGTATCGTCTATGCGAAACAATAAGTCACCTTTTTTAACCGGCTGATTTGGCTTTACTGCAACCTCTTCAACGGTACCACGTACATTTGGCACAATGGGTGTTGTGACATAGGCACTGCTGGCCATATTTGAATGTGGATGATTATAGTTCATTAATAGGATTAAAGCGCCTATCAGTACCACACCACCGAGTACCGCGGTGGGTACTGTCCATTTATTAAGTGGGATTTTAAACACTTTAAAGATACCAATGCACAATGCGGTATAAGTGAGAATTAATAACAAATCCATAGTCTAGTTCTCTTTATTATTCGATTGAGCATTTATTTGTGCTTGTAGTGCTGCAACCGTGGCTGTCAGGCTAGCTACTTTCTCAGCTAAGTCTTCCTGTTCCTTTTGAATTTGGTTAAACCCCCAGCCACGGTCATCACGCCATAATGTCGCCCAAACCCATAAAAATGGCCACAGCACATGTAGGGTAAACAGGCTAACCCAGCCTGCATAATGGATGGCATCTTGGTGAGGGTGATTACGTTTTTTGGCAATTTCGTAGGGAATATCGTGAATGGCAATAACACCATAAAATATTACTACCGTTACAAACACTAGCATGACCAGTGCAAAGTAGTCTAAAAACATCTATCTTCCTTTGTTAAATTAATACCCCCGAATTCAGATAATAAGTGCACCACTCATGGTTAAACGGTGAGAAGAGATCAACTGCCTGTTGGTGGTACTCTGTAATCGCCAAAAAACAAGAGTAGATACCATGAGTTACAAGCAGTTGATCGA
>NZ_JAKGBH010000026.1:0-73357 GCF_021532515.1 Pseudoalteromonas sp. PAST1
GATCAACTGCTTGTAACTCATGGTAAATGCTTCTGTTTGTTTGGCGACGATAGAGTACCACCAACAGGCAGTTGATCTCTTCTCACCGTTTAACCATGAGTGGTGCACTTATTATCTGAATTCGGGCTGCATTAGTTGGTTTAAATGGTGTCGCAAGTGAAGGGGCACTGATCATCCCTATTAAAAGTATCGCATTAACAGATAGCCAAAACTACGAAGCTTTTACTTACTGGGAATACCAGCAGGCCTATGACGTCTCTCGACTCAGTGAAGAAAAGAGAGAAAAAAAAATAGCCCAGGGCGCAATTGACTTTGAATTAATAGTAAAAAGTGCACAAGAGACTCCCGCTGAACTTTTCCTAGCATTAAAAAATGATATCGAAGAGGCGCTTACTGAATTTAGTGCATTAAGCAGTGCGCTTGATACTGCTACAGAGCAATCACAGCCTACCTCTTATATTAAACAAGCACTTGAAGAGTGTTTGAATGCAGTTTTGCATTTAGGTGAAGACAAACTTAAATCCCTTGAAGCGAAGTCGATACAAGAATCGCAAGAAAATGAGCAAGTTGAAGGCGAAACACCTGTCGATGAGAATCCCTCTCGAAATGATACCCAAATCAATAGCCGAGAAAATGCGATAAACAAATTGCAAGAAATTGCGCAGTTTTTTAGAAAGACAGAGCCACATTCACCTATGTCTTACACCATTGAACAAGTTATTCGATGGAGCGAATTATCGCTACCAGAATTATTAAATGAATTAATAACCGATAGTGATGCTAGGACCGGATACTTTAAGCTGTCTGGCATCAAAGTTAGCGAAACAGAAACCGAGTAAAAGGAGTTTTGAATGAGTATCCATGACAAATTAAAACGTGTACGTAAACCAAGAGTACACATTACCTATGACGTTGAAACTGAAGGTGCAATTGTAAAAAAAGAGCTGCCTTTTGTGGTTGGGGTAATGGGGGATTTTTCAGGTCATAACCAAGAAGTATTAAAACCTTTAAAAGACCGACGTTTTATCCAAATTGATAGAGAAAACTTTAACGATGTTTTAAAGAAAATGAGCCCTTCCTTGAAGTTAGATGTCGATAATACTTTAACTGATGATGGCACTAAATTTAGCGTTGATCTCAACTTTAAAAGTATTGATGACTTTGAGCCAGCAGCTGTCGTAAATCAAGTTGAACCATTGCGTAACCTAATGGAGACACGTAATAAACTTCGTGACTTAATGACTAAGATTGACCGCTCAGAAGAGCTAGAGAATGTTTTAGAAGAAGTGTTAAGCAACACAGCGAGTCTTGACTCAATTGCTAAAGAGCTAAAGTTAGAGGAGTCTGAAAAATGAGTACCGAAACACTAGCCCAAGAATTAGACACAGCAACAGCGACTGAATCAGCATCGTTATTAACTCAAGCTATAGGCGCAACTAAGCAAACAGATGCAAGTCGAGCTGAAGAGCTGCTACGCACATTAACTGAAGAAGCTTTAAAAGGCACTGTTCAATGGAATAAAAACATGACAGTGACTTTCAATGAAGCGATTCAGATGATCGATCAAAAAATATCGAAACAACTCAGTGTTATTATGCACCATGAAGACTTTCAAAAATTAGAAGGTTCATGGCGTGGCCTAAATCATTTAGTGATGAATTCAGATACTGGCTCAACTCTAAAAATTCGCGTACTTAATATGAAGAAGAAAGAACTTCATAAAGATTTAAGTAAAGCGGTTGAGTTTGATCAAAGCCAAACATTCAAAAAAATCTACGAGTCAGAATTTGGTACACCGGGTGGTGAACCTTACGGCACTATTGTAGGTGATTTTGAATTTACTAATCACCCTGAAGACGTGGAAACTCTTGGCTTAATGTCAAACGTTGCTGCAGCGGGTTTCTGTCCGTTCATTTCAGCATCATCACCTTCACTCTTTGGTTTTGATAGTTGGGAAGAGCTTACTAAACCAAGAGATCTTGAAAAAGTTTTTGAATCTCTTGAATACACTAAATGGCGCTCATTTAGAGATAGCGATGATTCACGCTTTGTTTCACTCACAATGCCAAGATTTTTATCTCGTTTACCTTACGGTGCAGCATCTAAACCGGTTGAAGAATTCAACTATGAAGAGTTTGAAGTTGATGAACTTGCCGGTCGCTCTGTAAGTACCGATAACGCTGATTATTGTTGGAGTAATGCTGCCTACGCAATGGCAACGAATATGACAAAAGCATTCTCTCAATATGGTTTTTGTACAGCTATTCGCGGCGCTGAAGGCGGCGGTAAAGTAGAAGGTTTGCCGACGCATATATTCACTAGTGATGATGGTGATCCTGATCTTAAATGCCCAACAGAGATTGGTATTACTGATCGACGTGAAGCAGAATTAAGTAAACTTGGTTTCTTACCACTGTGCCATTATAAAAATACTGATTACGCTGTGTTCTTTGGTGGTCAAACTTGCCAGAAACCAGAAGTTTATTCAACGCCTGATGCGACTGCAAATGCTGCAATTTCTGCGCGTTTGCCATATATAATGGCTACATCACGTTTTGCTCATTATTTAAAAGTAATGGCGCGCGATAAAATTGGTAGCTACATGGAAGCTGAAGATGTTGAATCATGGTTAAATCGTTGGATACTATCATATGTCAATGCAACAGAGGGCGGTGGTCAAGATATTAGAGCCCGTTACCCTCTAGCCGATGCAAAAGTTTCTGTGAAGGAAATCTCTGGTCAACCGGGAGCCTACAATGCCGTTGCATGGTTAAGACCATGGTTACAAATGGAAGAGCTTACGTCATCGCTTAGATTGGTTGCCAAAATCCCTGAGATTGGCTAACCCTTTCTGCATTAAGGATGATGCAAAATGAACTGTGAAGAGTTTTCATTCATAGGAGAAGACGCTGTAATTTCAAATAATACAGCGTCTGATATCTTCGAAAATAGCGCTTTATTGGAACGCTTTCTTAATGAGAAAGAAACATTTAAAGCGTTGTTATTATGGCTTGAAGGCTCTTCAGATTCCCCCTTACAGTGGGATAAAGAGTCAATTAGTTCATATTTGCAACTGACCATTGTCAAAATAGATTCGATTATTTCTAAGCAATTAGATCAAATATTACATCACCCCAAGTTACAACAATTAGAAGCCAGCTGGCGCAATTTGTGGTGGTTAACTTTACAAACAGAACTTAATGATAAAGAAAAAAAAGTAAAGTTACGGCTGTTAGATTGTGATTGGAATACGTTATCGAGAGATGTTAATAAAGCAATCGACTTTGATCAAAGTAGCTTCTTTCAATTAATTTATCAAAATGAGTTCGATCGTCCAGGCGGTGAGCCTTTTGGTGTATTGATTGGTGATTACGAAATTACCAATGGCAATGCACCGGGTACAATTTACAACGATATAGACACCTTAAAAGAAATTTCGAAAGTAGCCGCAGCCTCTTTTTCGCCATTTATTACTGCTGTGTCTGCAAGCTTATTTGGTGCAAATAGTTTTACTGATTTAGGCTATCAATTTGATTTGTATACTCAGTTTGAACAGGTCGAATATACGAAATGGCGTAGCTTTAGGAACATGGAAGATGCGCGTTTTGTTGGTCTTGTATTGCCGCATGTATTAGTTAGAGCACCCTATAAAAACGACGGCACACGCCACTTAGATTTTTTATATACAGAAAAAATAACCACGCCTGAAACAGAAATGTTATGGGGAAACGCCGCTTACCAATTTGTGTCGACATTAGTGCGTGCTTATGCAGAAAGTGGTTGGTTTGGTCAAATAAGAGGCATTGAGCCTGGCAAAATATCTAAAGGCATCGTTACCGGATTGACGAAAAATTACTTTTCAACCGATGTTTACAGAAAAGAAGCTAAGCCACCAATAGACTTGATTGTGACAAGTAAATTAGAAAAGCAGTTCTCTGAACTTGGGTTTATCCCAGCATCGTCAGTGACAAATACTGAGCATCTCGTTTTTTATAGTAATGCATCAGCTCAGCAAGCCAAACACTACGATAGTGAGGCTTCTACTGTAAACGCTCGTTTATCGTCTATGCTGCAATATATTTTATGTGTTTCACGCTTTGCTCATTATTTAAAGCTGTTAGCGCGTGATCGAGTTGGCTCTTATAGTACAGCCCAAGCCTGTGAACAAGGTTTGCAAGCATGGGTTAATAACTACACAACAGCATCGGATTCTGCCTCAGAGCAAATCAGAAGTAAGTATCCTTTGGCGAATGCAAAAGTAAAAGTGACTGAAAATAAATCGAGGCCAGGCCATTATTTTTCTGTTTTACAATTACAACCCCATTTTCAGCTTGATCAAATGATATCAAGTATCAAATTAGTGACTGAACTAAGTCCTCATCACCAAATAAAGGAATAGAAATGAAGAAGATCCATGAGTGTATTCGCAATGGAAAATTAGCTGATGCATTAGAGTATTGCGCACAGAAACTAAAAGATGATCCACTTAACTTTGATATTCGCAGTGCTTACACGGAACTATTGTGTGTGAACGGTGAGCTTGAAAAAGCTGATAAACAATTAGATTTTATGGTGACAAAGTCGCCTGAGCTAGCGGTGGGCGCTGTTAATTTAAGGCACCTAATTAGAGCTGAGCAAGCAAGACAGGATTTTTACGAAGGTAAAGCGGCCCCTAAGCTATTTCATGAAGCAGATGAACTCGATGAAGTATTTCTTCAGATGCATATCGATTTACGCGAAGATGATTTTAAATTAGCGACTGAAAAGGCAGCTAAAGTTGAGTCTCTCAGGATAAGTACAGTAAATGAGCAACTTACTGCAATAAGAGATATTGATGATTCATTAAACCCATATTTGGAACTTTTGGGTACCAATGGCGAGTTTTATTTAGCTCGTTTCGATGAAATCGAAAAGTTTGAAGTTCAGCCAATAGAATCAATCGTTGAGCAAATTTGGCTACGCGTTGAAGTAACTATCAAAGATGGACCTGTCGGTACTGCTCATATCCCAGTTGTTTACCCACACTCAAAGAGCGAAATTGAAAAATTAGGTCAAGTGACTGAATGGCATGAAATAAGTGAAGAAATGTATTTAGGCCGAGGGATGAAAATGCTGTTCATAAATGATGAAGCGGTTTTATTGTCTGAACTTGGCTCTTTCATTAATTGAGCGTGAAATTTTCATGATTGCAAGCAAACAGCCGCTCAAAGCATCAATTTTAGACCGCTTGATAGATGACGAGCCTGAAGTACAGGATTCGCCACAGCGAACGGATGGTATCAGCTTATCACTTTTAAAAAGTTACGTTAGGCGAGATATCGAAGCACTGTTAAATGCTCGGATCCAGTGGCATACATGGCCAAGTCAATACAGTGAGCTTGCAACATCGTGTTTATCATATGGATTGCCAGACTTTTCAAGCATGGTTGTAAGTTCCCATGAGGGGCGAGCAGCGTTATGTGAAAAAGTTCGAGATGCAATTTTGCGATTTGAGCCTAGGTTTATTGAAGTTGAAGTGCTAGTTGATGAAGAGCTACCCCTTAACCGCATTTTAAACCTAAGAATTAATGCCTTGTTATATGCCGATCCTGAGCCTGAATACATCAGTTTTAACTCTGAAGTTGAGCCAGTTAGTTTAGGTATGAAAATCTATGAGTCTTCACTATGAATGATGAATTATTAAAGTATTACAATCGTGAATTAGCGTATGTGCGCCACCTTGGGAAAGACTTTGCAGAAAAATACCCAAAAGTGGCAGGCAGGTTAAAACTTACAGACGAAGTGATAGAAGATCCTCATGTTTCAAGGTTAGTCGAATCATTTGCATTTTTAACTGCCAACATTAGGCAAAAACTTGATGATAGCTTTCCTGAGTTAACGGATGCGCTATTAGGTCAGCTTTATCCTGACTACCAAGCACCGATCCCTTCATTATCAATTGTAAAGTTAGAGTCAGAAAACCTATCAACGACTGGGGTCATCATTCCGCGTGGGAGTGAGCTTGAAACTAATGTAGAAGGAATGAAACAGTGTAAATTTCAAAGCTGTTTTGATACCAATTTGTGGCCTGTAGAGATAACAGCTGCCCAGTTTGATAACAGTCCTTTTATTGCGCCTAAACCAAAGTTTAATGAACCAGCTAAAGCGATTTTTAAGTTACAACTGACTGGTGAATATGATGGCGTTTCATTGCATGAAACAGAGCTAAATGATCTAAAAATTTATATTCATGGACAATGGCATTATGCGCTCAAAGTTTACGAGCTATTGTTTAAACATTGCATCGGAATAGCAGTAGACAATGGCGATGAGGGAGTGCATTACCTCTCGAAAACTCATTTAAAATCAGTTGGTTTTGAGGAGCATGAGGCTGTAGTACCTTATTCAATGCGTTCATCATCAGCATATAGGCTATTAGTCGAGAACTTTATTTTTCCTGAAAAATTTAAGTTTTTTGAGTTACAAAATATTCGTTCTGTACTACCACGCAATGCAAGCACTACAACGCTTTATTTTTATTTAGATGTTGAGTCGAGCGAGTTGGAGAAGCAAGTAGATAAAGACATGTTCTTGCTGGGCTGCACGCCAATCATAAATTTATATGAACAAGAACTTGAACCGATCCGCCCAGAGCTAAGCGAATATGAGTATAAGCTTGCACCACGTTATATCGACTCTGAAATATCAGAGGTTATTAGTCTTGAAGAAGTAGTTGCATTTGACCACAAGGGGAATAAACAGCTGGTGACGCCTTTTTATGCGCAAACACACCCTAAATATCAAGAGCATAAAGATCTCTATTGGCATACTCGACGAGAAACAGCCCTTTGGGCCGGTGGTTATGCAGAAGCGGGCACCGAAACTTATTTGTCATTAGTAAATGGTGGCTTTGAAAATAGTGCGCAAGCACTCAGTGAGGGAAATACGGTCGTAACAGCAAGGGCGCAGTGTAGTAACCGCAATCTACCAGCTAGTTTACCATTTGGTGATGATGAGCTTGGTTTTACATTACCAAAGCGTGGCGATGTCATCAAAAAAATCAGGTGCCTAGTTGCACCTACTCATGCGGTAAGACCTGTGTTGGGTAGCAATACTCGTTGGCAACTGATTAATCATCTGACTCTTGATTCATTCAGTGGTGAGCACAGCGTAGAGAAATTGAAAGAAACATTGAGACTATATGATTTTAAAGCAACACCCCAATCAAAAGGGATGATTGATAATATCTATAGCGTCAAAATTGAACCCGCAACTGCACGAGTTGTGCAAAATGGGCGGGTTGCATTTGCAACAGGTACCGATATTGAAATTACGTTTGCAAATGATGATTACGCTGGCAGTGGGGTGTTCTTTTTTGCTTCAGTTCTTGATTGTTTCTTCTCGCAATTTGCATCAATTAATAGCTTTACACGCTTAAGTCTAAAGTTAAAAGAACAAGACCGAGTTTATCATCAGTGGCCAGCTAGAGTCGGTTCAGAGGTGCTACTATGATTGCTCAATTGCTCGAGAACGCGACAGAAATAGATTTTTACAAAGCCGTGTTTGTGATCGAGTCGCAGTTATCGAGTACGGCTCAGCACTACCGGAAAGTTGGCTATGATTGTCAGCCAAAACTAGAGCTGATTAAGTTTAGTTCAACACAAAAGTTTGGCTTTGCGGGTAATGCGATAACTAAATTAAAACCTGCTAAAAGCGTTGCAGGGATCACTCAGTTTGATATGGAAATATCATTTATGGGGATGACCGGTTGCTCAGGCGCATTGCCACACTTTTATAGTGAATTGGTGATGCAAAGATTGCGCTACAAAGACAGCACAATGAGAGATTTTTACGATATGTTTAATCATCGTTTGATTTCGTTGTACTACCGAGCTTGGAAAAAGTATAAACCCGCGCTTAATTTTGCTAACAGCAATCAAGATAATCACACGAAAATTTTGGCACTTTTGAGTGGGGGCAATGCCCCTCATCAGCTTTATTTCAGTGGTCTTTTCAGTCGAAAAACGCGAAATATTGCTGATCTGCGAAATATTTTAACTTTCTATTTAGGTTGTGACGTCAGCATAAATCAGTTTGTGGGTCAGTGGCAGCCACTAAAAAAATCAGAGCAAACCCGCATTAACAGCGGGGGCTTTGCAGGACAACATGCAAGGCTTGGTATTGACGCAATAGCAGGTAAGCAAGTTTGGGACATCTCAACAAAGATAGAAGTTACTATTGAGCCCAAAAATGAGCACCAAACAGCCCGTCTTCTACCACAGCAAGAGCTTTGGAATTTAGCCCATCAAATAGTGAATGATTTTGTTGGTAATCAAATTCAGCATGCACTAATAGTAAAAGCAAACTTCTACAAACTTGGTGCAAAGCAACTATTAAAAGAGCGACTTCAATTAGGCTGTAATAGTTTTCTGTTTTCAGAAAAAGCAACTATAGACGGCAAAGTCTCTGAGCTTTCGTTCAAAGGATAAATAAATACAAGGAAATATTATGTCTACAATGACGCTAAATACACTCGTTGAAAAATTAAGCCCTGAGTGCAAAAAGAGTCTTGAACAAGCTGTTGCAATTTGTAATAGCAGAAGTCACTTCACTGTTGAATTAGAGCACTGGTTATTAGCAATGCTTGAACAACAACTTGATGACTTTAGAATTATTTTGAGCGCTTACGATATTGACAGCGACTCGTTAAAAAATGATTTGAATAAGTCTTTAGAAATGCACAAAACGGGTTGTAACTCATCACCGAGCTTATCGATGCATGTTACCAGTTTGCTTAAGCAAACGTGGCTTAGTACGAGCATTGATTTTACAGATACACAAATCCGTAGTGCTTACTTAATTTACACGCTGGTAAAAGATGACACTTTAGCAAGTTTAGTGAGTCGTTGTAGTAAAGAGTTCAATAAGATAGAAGCAGGGCAATTATTGCATGCTTGGCCTGAAATGGTCTCTAAGTCTCAAGAGCAAAGTCCTGTGGCAAATAGTCAGACTGAAACATCGGTATCTACAAGTTCTAAAACGCCGAGTTTAGATCAATTTACAGTTGATCTAACAGCTCAAGCAAAAGCAGGAAAAATAGATCCAATTTTGGGGCGTGATTTTGAAATTAGACAAATGGTCGATATTCTTACTCGACGTAGACAAAATAACCCCATTCTAACTGGTGAAGCTGGAGTTGGTAAAACGGCCGTTGTTGAAGGGTTAGCGCTTAGGATTGCACAAGGCAGTGTTCCAGATGTTCTAAAAAATGTAAAAATTCACACTCTAGACCTTGCTTTGTTACAAGCAGGTGCTGGTATGAAAGGTGAGTTCGAAAATAGACTTAAGTCTTTAATATCGGAAATTAAAAATACCCCAAATCCTGTTATTTTATTTATCGATGAAGCGCACACTATGATCGGTAGTGGTGGTCAAGCTGGTCAAAATGATGCAGCAAATCTATTAAAACCGGCACTAGCGCGCGGTGAACTCAGAACAATTGCAGCCACAACATGGGCTGAATATAAAAAATTCTTTGAAAAAGACGCAGCACTGGCGCGTCGATTCCAAGTCGTTAAAGTGGAAGAGCCTACACCAGAAAAAGCGATTGCGATGTTACGTGGTTTAGTACCTGTTATGGAAAAGCATCATAATGTGTTCATTTCTGAGCAAGCACTAGAAAGTGCAGTGCATTTATCACACCGCTACATTACCGGCAGACAACTTCCTGATAAAGCGGTTGGTTTACTTGATACAGCCTGCGCTCGGGTTGCAATGAGCCAAGCATCAACACCTAATTCAATTGAAACGCTTGAAAATGAACGCTCAGAAATAGAGTCGCAAATCAATATGTTAACCCGTGAGCAACGCACAGGATTAAATCACAGTGAGGTGCTTGATAGTTTAACAAATAAGTGCCAGCAAATTACTGAGCAGCTTGCACCATTAAAGTCGCAGTTCGAAAATGAAATGTTGCTTATTAAAGATGTAAAAGAAGTCATTAGTGGCCTGAATGATGAAATAGAACAGCCAAGTGAAGAAATTGAAAAGCTACAACAATGCAAAGAAAACTTAGCTAAATATGATTCAAACATGGTGCATTGGCAGGTTGATGATGAGTTAATTGCTCAAGTTATTTCTGACTGGACAGGCATTCCAGTTGGCAAGATGCATGAAGATGATGTGAAGAGTGTTCTTAATTTAGCCAGCACAATGAAAGAGCGTGTTGTGGGTCAAGATCATGCGTTGGAGCTAATTGCAAAAGTTGTACAGACATCTAAAGCGCACTTAGCAGACGAAAGCCGCCCGAATGGAATTTTTATGCTAGCGGGTCCAAGTGGTGTGGGTAAAACTGAAACGGCACTTGCGTTAGCGAATGAAGTGTATGGTAGTGAAGAAAACATCACTGTCATCAATATGTCAGAATACAAAGAAGAGCATAAAGTTTCGTTACTCCTTGGCTCACCTCCAGGTTATGTAGGTTATGGTGAAGGTGGCGTATTAACAGAAGCGATCAGACGTAAGCCATACAGTGTTATTTTATTAGATGAAATTGAAAAAGCGCACCCTGGTGTACATGACATTTTTTATCAAGTGTTTGACAAAGGCACCATTAAAGATGGTGAAGGTAGAGATATCGACTTTAAAAACACAATTATTATCATGACCTCAAATGTGGGTACTGATACAACAATGAGTCTTTTTGAAGATGAAGAAACTGCGCCAAGCGTTCAGGGTCTGCAAAAGGCTATTCAAACTGATTTACTTGAAGTATTTAAAGCTGCATTTCTTGGTCGTATCAACGTCATACCCTATTTGCCACTTAATAAAGAAACTCTTGCAGAAATTACAAAACTGCAATTATGTAAAATAAAAAATAGAGTTAACAAAAATTACAAATCTGATTTTTTATATTCAGATCTTGTTGTAGATTATATAGTTAACAATTGTAATGACTCTGGTTCGGGTGCAAGAAATATTCATGCATTATTGCAAAATAATGTCTTGCCTTTATTATCTGAATCTTTACTTGATAGCCTTGTTAGTGGTAGCAAAATCAATGATATATCATTAGATATAAATGATGGTTCTTTTGTTGTTAATATAAATTGATATATTTAAATTAGTTTCTTGTTTCTTTTTTGGAGTCGGATTATAATTTGTCCGTCTTCATTAATTGATGGAACATTGAGACATTGTCTTCGTCTAGGGAAAGGATATTGAAGACCTTTTCGTTGCGCAGTTAGAGATAATGATTTCAAAGGAATTTTGGGAAACCAAAAGTAAATGATCCAATGTAATGGATGTTATTTATAAATTAAAAGGAGCATTATCAAATGCAATCAAATACATATTTAAAATACGGTTCAATTAAAGGCGAAACTACTGCTGAGTCTTTTAAAGATTTAATCACAGTTTTATCATTAGATTGGAACGTAAGCCGTGAAATTTCAGCACACACTGGTATAGCAATGGACCGTGAATCTAGCTCAACTCGCTTAGGTGATGTAACTATCACTAAACTTCAAGATAAAGCGTCTCCAGACCTTTTCAAAGAAGCGACAATTGGTAAAGGCCTTCCGGCTGTTTTCCACATCACTAAGCAAGGTGATAAAGTTGAAGAAATCATGAAAATCGAACTTACAGATGCAATGATCTCTAGCTACTCTGTATCAGTTCAAAACGACCGTCCAGTTGAAACAATCACTATCAGCTACACAGAAATGATGATGACTGTTACTCCTACAGACGACAAAAATAACATCACTGCACCACTTGTTTATGGTTACAGCGGTGTTAAAGGTCAGCAAATGTAATTTTTTGCAGTACCTAATAGCTCTGAGTTTTACTCAGAGCTTTTTTGATCTTTAGGAAATAGGAAGCATGGAATGCAAAAAGCGACACAAGATAATAATGTAATTCAGATTAACACCCCAGCAGGTAAAGATGCACTTTACTTAACTCGACTGGTGGTGCAAGAGTCTATGTCTGATTTGTTTGTGATGTCAGTGAATATGTTCACTATAGGCACACAAATAGCGCATGAAGATCTGGTGGGAAAACCTGTTTCTATTAAAGTAAAGAATGCCGATAGCGCAGGTGAGCGTTATTTTCATGGCATAGTTAGCCAATTAGTATCTAATGGTAGCCGCACCGCTGATATTGATGAGCAAAAAAATTATATAGATTACCACGCTACAATTGTGCCTTTCGCAGCATCAATGCGAAACCGAAAAAACAGTCGGATCTTTCAAAAGAAAAGTATAAAAGACATTTTTGCCGATTTGTTTGGTCAACACAGTGTCGCTTTTAAAGATAATACAACTAAAACGTATCCTAAGTACGAGTATTGTGTTCAATACCAAGAGTCAGATTTTGACTTTATTCAACGCTTGCTTCAGCAAGAAGGTATTTTTTATTTTTTCGAGCATAGTAACAGTGCACATACGTTAGTACTTGCTGATGATATAACAGCTTACGAAGAATGCGCTGAAGCAAAAGTAGAGTTTACCTCTGGTCACCTCAGTGAGTCACACATAAATAAATGGCAAGGTGGTTTAAGTATTGCGCCTGGCAGCTACAAGCGTATTGGCTATGATTTTAAGCAACCACCACGATACCCTGATGGCGATCACAAAAAAGCTGATTTACCAACCCAGTCAGTCGCTGAAATTTTTGAATATACCGCAGAAGCCGAAACCCATCCAAGAGCTGCAGGTTTGGCAGCCGTTCAACTTGAATCATTACAGCGTAATATGAAGTTAAGTAGCGGTAGAAGTGATTGCCGTTCATTCTCCGTAGGTAAATTATTTAGCTTTAAAAAACATGAAGACCCGCGCCTAGAAGGTAAAACGTTTGCTATCACCTCGTTACTAACGTCTATAACGGTGCCAAATCAGTCAGGTACTCAGCAATCTGGCGCGCAAGAAGTATTTACCAACCACTTTGAATGTGTGCCAAAAGATGTGCCATATCGTGCAGCTCACAGCATGCGCAAACCTGTTATTCATGGTGTGCAAACAGCCATAGTGACAGGCGACAGCGCAGATGAAATTATGGTTGATCAATACGGACGTGTGAAAGTGCAGTTCGATTGGGACCGAGAAGGTAAAAAAGACTCGCAAAGTTCATGTTGGATCAGGGTTGCGCAAAACTGGGCCGGTAAAAAATGGGGTGCATTTTTCTTTCCTCGTGTCGGGCAAGAGGTGTTAGTTGACTTTATTAATGGCGATCCTGATCAGCCAATCATTAGCGGTGCAGTATACAACGCTGATTTAATGCCTCCTTATGCATTGCCTGCAGATAAAACACAAAGCGGTATTAAAACACGCTCAACAAAAGAGGGCGGTGCCGATAATTTTAATGAACTGCGTTTTGAAGATAAAAAAGGCAGTGAGCTTGTATACATGCAAGCTGAAAAAGATAAGCAGCTGTATGTAAAAAATGATCAAAAAGAAAAAATTGATAATGATCGATTCCTTGAAGTGGGCAACAATGATGATGCCAAAGTAAAAGTGAATCGCACCGTCGATATCGGTGAAAATGACACATTGAAAGTGGGTAAATCACTCAATATCGAAGCAGGAAAAGAAATCGTTATTAAGACCGGATCGGCAAAAATTACTATGAGCAGTAGCGGGAATATTTCAATTGAAGGCACAAATATTAATATTAAAGGCAGTAACGTAAAGGTTGATGGGAGTGCAATTACCCTTTCTGCTGGCATGATCAAGTTGAACTAGCATGGAATTACTTAATACGTTTCAACCAGGTGTCGTGCATGGCGCAGCAAGTAATGGCTTTACCGTTTATTGCCGTTATGGGCTTCCTCATTTGGTGTGTCTTTGTGTAAATCGCCCAGATGATCCGTTTTTAAACTTGCCAATAGATTATTTTAAGGGCCTAGATGGTTATTTTGCAGAGCAATTTTTTATAAACCTTCACCCTGTACTCAATAGTAGCAATGTGTTGTCGCATATTTACCAATACGCAACACAAACAAGCTCAATAATAAACGATCTCTCGTATGCAGAAATAGCGCAAGAGTTGGCAAAACTCGTGAGCACAAATAAGTTACAAGTTATTCCTTTAAACGAATAGCTAATAACAAGGAAAGGAATATGGGAAAACCCGCTTCAACGTTAGGGCACATGCATGTTTGCCCAAAAGTAACAGGTACAGTACCTCATGTTGGAGGGCCAATTGTAGTGGGTTCAGCCAATGTGTTGATTGGTAATATGCCTGCCGCAAGAAAAGGCGACATGCTTGTATGTGTTGGCCCACCAGATAGCATTAATAGCGGTTCTGGCACAGTTAAAATAAATGGGAAACCTGCGGCTAGAATGGGAGACAGTACTTCTCATGGCGGTAAAATTGTTTTAGGTAACCCAACAGTTTTAATTGGTGGCTAAGGTGTTATCACTCATTCTAAATGAGCATAAAGCAGCTCTTTTAAATTTAAATATGATGCAGCAAAGTGCTTTTTATAGCATTGGGTTTATTGCTCAAGTTCGTCAGCAGTTAATTTTAAAAGTACAAGCATCTCAGAGCGCTAGCAATGTACAGTTTGAAATGGTGCAGTGCATTATTGAAGAGCTCGAGACGTTAAAACAGCAAGAAACGTCATTAGATGACGTTGCAGAAGCATGCTTGGTTGCGCTGCAATTAATGTCTAACTCTCAAAAGCAGAGGTTTTTGGGGTTATTAAACCGACATGAGTTTACGCTTTTAAAACATAAGCTTTTGCAGAAAAGCTTAACAATAAGTGGGCCAGCCAATAGCGATCTTTTGAATTGGGCAAATGTGTACGGTAAATCAGAGACACAGGCGATTATTTATAAAGCGATAAAACGTGCTGTAAAACAGCTGCCAGATATGCCTGAAATGCAAGAAACAGTAAACGCATTTGAAAAGGCTGCGATGATTAATTCACCGTTAATGTCTGTGTACCTATTATTGTTAGACCCACAAAGGATGAATTTTGTTTGCAACTATGTGAGCCAGCAGTTTACTCGAGAGCAAGCTATTGCGGTGCTATTGCAAACTGGGGCAACAAAATATGTCCCTATGGCTGTTGCGCTGTTGACCGAAGTGAGGTCGGCCAAGAATCTTGTTGCTGGTATTAAACGCTGCTTAGGTAGTCAGCTCGATGAATTAGTTGCATTTGATACTCAAATTCAGGCTGGCGATTGTAAGCAAGCCGCTGTTGATTTTCAGCGCCAATTTGCATTGAGTTGGCCAGAGCAAAAGATCAAATTTAATGATCAAACCCTGGTTTATGGCTTTGCGATGAATAAACCTGTTAGTGTAGCAAGCCTGCAAGGTGTTGATTTTTTTAGTTGGCAGGTGATTACAATTTTAAATGCGCTTAAATATGACTGTCGAAATAGTCAAGCGAGTTAGCATTGAGTGCATTTAAAATTTCAATACAGCAGTTTGATACACCTTATGAAGTAGCCCCAGAAGTATTAGTACTAGAGGGGAGCTCGGGTCATGAGCAAGTGCAAAACTGGCATTCATTTGATGCCTTTATTTATGACTGTATTGTAAAAGCAAAGTCAGTATTGAAAGAGTCAGACGTGCAGCAACCGTTAATTTGGTTATTACCGGCACTGCCTTTTCAAACTGATCATAAAACACTATTTATAAACAGCCTTCAGCAGCGTTATGGCATTGCTGTCGAACAGATGATTTTTGAAGGCGCAAACGCTATGCACAGTGCGATCGCATTAGCTAAAGAGCAAAATTTTAGTGCTTTTGATGTGGTAGCAATTGATGGTGTGTTTAAAGCCTCAAAGCATAACGGCTTTGAATATTTGGGTATTGCGGCTTGTAAGGCATGTGTTGAATTTACTCAGGTAGGCTGGGCGCTGCAATCTACGAGCATGTGTTCTTCTGTAGATATAGCAAAGCATCAGCCTATACATGCAGAGCTTGAACGTATTTTATCGCTAAATGAACAAAAAATAGATTTAGTGTTTGCCCCAGGAAATGGCCTAGAAAGTGATGATTGGGTAAGTTATTTACCTGTTTTAAGTAAAAAAATTAATGAACAAACGATGTTCCAACTTCCTAATTATAAATTAGGCAAAATGGGAGCAATAGAAGGGGTTGTAAACCTCGCAAGCCTGACCAATAGCGCCCTTTATGCTGAGCGTTTTGGGCAGGCGTTAATAATTTCGCAAGAGTACAACAAGTACCAAGCCGTCGCGTCATACTTATGGATAAGTAAGGAAATGTGCAACTAATGGATAGTAAAGCAGTTGTGTTACAGGGAACACGTTATCCCATCTGCCTCGTGTTAGCTAAACAGCCAGCCCCCAGTGGTTTTATTGCTGTCGCAACGAATACGCCGGATAGTGCCTACAAATTTGTAGCTGAGGTTGGTGCGGTATTAAGTGGCGATGCTGCTAAACGATTAGATCTTATTCAATTGTTAAATGTTGCTGGTATTAATTGTCCAAGGCAAGCAACAGCGCGCGAAACTGCATCGGCTTTGATAAAAGCCTTAACTTCAGGTGCCATTACGTGCTACCAGCAGCAAGTAAAAAGCACCATTCAAGTCAGTGATAATACTCGCTCATCGCAAAGTAGCAGTTCAGCGTCTTCGGCTGTGCCAAGTAATGCCAAAAAAGCAACACAAGCTCCTGCTAGCAATAAAGGCAGTGCCAGTAACACAACCGCAAGTGAAACGCCTATAACAGAACAAGAATGCCGTTCAGACCCGGTTTCGATGCTAACAGGCGAAGAAATTCTTCCTTTGACTGACTTCTCATTAGCCGCAAATAGGCCTTTAACGTGGCGTCGGTTATATCGTTCGTCTCACTGTAATCAAAAAACAATACTGGGTAATGGCTGGCGTCACGATTATTTAGTGCAATTAACCGAGCATTACCTACCACCGCCGAAAGTGGGCCCAAAGAAAAAGGGCACCTACTGGCTCGAGTATCACGACGAACATGGTGCGACTCATAAGTTTGAAAAAGTGAAGCCGGGGCAATCGAGTTATCAGCTAAGTAGTAACTTGGTGCTTCATTATAAAGAAAATGGCAAGCAAGTATTAGTAACACCAGATGATAAACACCTGACGTTTATGCCGGGTGCATCAGCATGGTTGCTCGAAAAAATCATCAATGAAAAAGGTCAAAGCACCCGTTTTTATTATGATTCGATGGAGCGTTTACAACGTATTGAAGTAAACAAAGTACGCGGCTGTGTACTGAAATATAATAAGCACGGTTTGCTCAAAACGGTGCACGCTTATCGTACTAATGAACAAGGAAAATTAGTTCTTTTAGATCAGCCGTTAGCCAGTTATGAGTATGATGAACAGTCAAACTTAGTTGCGGCAACAAACCAATTTGCTGAACAAGAGCGTTATGAGTATAACGCTGCAAATTTACTAATAAAGCGAACTAGAGCAAGCGGTTTTAGTCATCACTTTGAGTGGGACTCATATGGTTATGATGCCAAATGTATTAAACAGTGGGGTGATGACAATACCTATTGCTATCAGTTCGAGTATCAAGGCAATAAAACAACCAGTATAGATTCACGCGGCAACCAAGAGCACTTTGTTCACAATGAGCAAGGTAAGCTGATTGAGCACACTGATGCCAATGGTAATATCACACGCTATGATTACAATTCGCTTGGACAAAAAGTAGCGCAAACTGATGCTCTAGGCTATCAAACGCTTTGTACCTATACTGAATACGGCCAACTTGAATCAGTCACCCAAGCTGATGGTAACCGTACTCAATTTGGCTATAACCAACTTGGTCAACAAGTCGTTGTTATTTTGCCAAATGGCGAGAAGATTAAACGCCAATACAGTGCCTCAGGGTTACTACAAAGTGAAACCCAAGCAGATGGGCGAATAGCACTTTACAGTTACGACAAACAAGGTAATTTGACCCAGCATGTCACGCCAAACGGTCATGTATTAAAATACACATGGAATGAACAAGGTGAGCTACTCGCAAAGCAGCACAATGATGAGCTCATTCGTTACAGCTACGATAACCTCGGTCGTGTAAACGCTACCATCAACCAAGCCGGTCTGCTTACTCAATATAAATATAATGAGCAAGGGCAACTAGTTGAAACAACCGCGTTTGAGCAAAGTAACCCTGATAACAAACAACAACAGCTTTTTTCTTATGATGATGCTGGTCGATTAGTTAGTTCGAAAAACGGTAATGGTGATACCACAGAGCAGCACTTTGAGGGACTAAGCCAACCTCACTGCGTGATCCAGCCAGATGGCAGTGCACTGCATTTAACGTATGATAAAGAGCGAAATTTAACCGCAATCGAGCGTAGTGACGGCCATATTTATCGCATTAATTACGATGCAAACGAAAACCCAACACAAATCACGGGTTTTGATGGTACTGAACAGCAATTTAAGTACGACGCATGTAATCGTTTAGCGGCTGTCACGCAAAGCGACAAACGCCATGTAAATATTAAGCGTGATAAGCTAGGCCGCGTTATTTCGCAGCACGCAAGTCTAGCCACAAATAAACACATAGTTAATAACGCTAACCACTACAGTTATACGACAGAGGGCAAAATAGCACGTGCTCATAATGAGCAATCAACGATTAAACAGTCGTTTGATAAAGGCGGACGACTACTCAGTGTTGAGCAAATTCACAACCAGTCTCAAACCCATAAACTCGCATATAGCTACGATGACTTCGGCAGACGACAGTCTCTTACCTTGCCAGACTCAACAACCCTTTATTATAACTACAATAGTTTTGGCCAGTTAAGTTCTATACAGGTAAAGCGAGCGGATGGTGAGTTAGCAAAACTCGTCGAGCTTGGCTACGACAGCCAAAATAATATCAAAACTCAGCGTTTCGGTAATAAAGCCATTCTTAATCAGACGTTTGATGTTTTTGGGCGTTTAACGCAGCAGCAACTATCGCATCCAGAGCACACATTATTTGATAGCTGTAATTATCAATACGATGCGGTTAATCAACTCATTGCGTGTGAAGAACATGGCATTAGCTGCCAAAATACAGAGTTTGAATACAATAGCCTTGGCCAATTAGTTCAGCAAAATCTAGCTGATGCAAAGTCGGGTACACAAGCGCCAGAAACCGCCAAGAAATTTCATTGGGACAGTTTTGGTAACCCGATTAGCCAAACTCAAGTGCAGCATGATGAAGCATTCAATAAACAAGAAGCTAATGATGCTGTTACATATAGCCAAGTCGATGCCGACAGGTTAACCCATTTTGGCGATAGCGATTTTGAATACGATGACTGTGGTAACCAAGTTCGTGAAACGGGCAAAGGTATAAAAACGCACCGTGAATACAATGCGTTCAACCAATTAAGCAGCTTTAACAACAACGGCACGCTAACACATTACGACTACGACCCACTGGGTCGTCGTATTGCTAAGCAGACTGAGCATGGCAAGATTGATTATATTTGGGATAACGACCAGCTAATAGGTGAATACCAACACGGCGAGTATACCTGGTATATCAACCTACCCAATCAATTTCACCCGGTCGCACTTATTAAACAAGGTGAGCTGTATTATTATCACCTAGACCAACTAAACACTCCACGTTTTGTTACAAACAACAATGCAGAAGTTGTATGGCAAAACCATGCTGATGTGTACGGCTATGAAGAACCAGAAACCCATGCTGGCTTTAATAAAGAAAACAGTTTCACTCAGCCAATACGTTTCCAAGGCCAATATTTTGATGAAGAAAGCGGCCTACACTACAACCGCTACCGCTATTACAGCCCCAAACAACAACGCTTTATAAATCAAGACCCGATAGGCTTAGTAGGCGGCATAAACCACTACCAATACGCGCCGAATCCGGTTAATTGGGTAGATCCGTTTGGACTTAGTTGTAAGGAAGGGGCTGCCACAGTTTTAAAAATCGGTCATGGTAGTGACATGCATTTTGCGATTCAGGTCAAAACAAAGTTTGATACGACTAAAACTCACCAACATGGTGGTACTGAGGCTGATGGCACTAGAACCAATACACTTATCATCGGTTACGATGAGGAAGATTTTGCAGGTAAATCGATTGAGAAATCGACGATTAAGTTACCAAATGCGATAGCTGCAAGTGACTTACAAAGGCAACTACTTAGAGAAGGCGACATGGCTCTTGATAGAGCTGATTGGAATCCAGATAACTTGGATACACCACTATATGATCCTGTTAACCAAAGTTGTTTAACCCATGTATTTGATGTGTTAAAAGCTGGGGGGGTTGAGAGTGTTCCTAATAATTCCGACATTGAAGATCGGAAAGTTAGGGTGTTTACACGCAAGTTAATGAAAGGGAAGGTTGACTCTCCTAACAAAAAGCCAGAAGAAGATAAGAAAGAACCTAAATCCGAAGATGCGACTCTTGAAAAACATATCAAAGCAGTTGAAGAGTATAAAAAACACTATGAAACGCGGCTAAAAGACTCAATTGCGGCAGGAGATTCAGCTAGGAGGCAAGGTGCTTTTAAAGCAAAGATTACAGAGGCTAAAGGTGAGCTTGGTGCTTCAATGTACATGGAAAAAGAGTTTTCAGACCCACCTCCTCCAGCCACAATGGAAATGGGCTTTGGCCCAGGTCCAGGAGTCGACCAAGTATGGGCAAAACGAGACGAAAATGGCAAAGTGATAGAGTACTTTGTTGTTGAAGCTAAAGGTCCTGGCGCTAAATTAATGACTGGCGCCAAAAAAGGTAACCAGATGACGGATCCTTGGATTAAAAAAAGCTTAGAGTCGATGAAAAAGTCAAAAAAATACAAAGAGAAGAACAAGTTAGGTAAAGATATTTTAAGAGCTATGAAAAATGACGACCCAAAGATAACTAAATTAGTAATTGAAGCTAAAGAGGTCGAAGGTAATATAATTGGTGGGAAGATTCAGCCTCTTCCATAGGAAAAGAAGAATGTTAAAACTTAATAATTATGATTTCGAATTTGGTGAACTATTTGAAGAATCACCTATTACATTAGAAATAAGATTAAAACATATGAATGACCCATCTGTTGGGGTAGACACTAAAAAAAGAGCGTGTTGGGTTCTTTCTGAAGAATACAAAGAATTGGCATGTGCACATTACGTTTTAGAAAACTATAATGAAGCAAAATTTTACCTAAAAGAAGCGGCACCATTTGCATACTTAACAGGTTTTGATTCCGAGCTAAAAGGGCATAACAATGAGTGGACAATCCAAGGTGAGTTAAATATCGCTTTATTGTTTGGTGATGAGTCAATAATAAGTAAATTACGTGAACATGCAGATGACTTTACAATCAGCAGTGTAACTAAGAAAGCGATCTTTTTATATGACCATCTACTAATAAAAATAGGTACAGGGAAGTCGCTTTCTACGAACGAAATTGAAAGCGCACTGACTGAGACTAAATCAACAAAAGATAAAGATGTACAACAATGCATTGTGCCGCTTGTTGAGGCGATTAAAGGTCTCTCTATAGGTGATAATTTATTATGGCAATCAAGTATTGATAAAGTCATTGCATGGCATACTGATGAATGTAAATACGGCGACTTTAAAGAAGATGGAAATGCGGTCATGTCATTAAATGCGCTTAGCATGGCCAAATTGGGTAAAGATATGCATGGCTGGCAGTGTCAAACAGACTCACTTTATTTACCGTTATATTTAATTAACGATTAAGTTTTTAGCACTAATTTAGAGAAGAAATGATGAGTAATGTGATTAATCTTTTTATTGTTGATGAAGCTGTCTATCCCACAACCTCGAAACTAAACGATGAGCAAACGTATCAAGCGTTAATTGATATTACTCAGGATGAAGCGACAAGATGGCAATCAATAGAGCTTAATATGCGAGCATTTATTCCTGCTATAGAGTTACTTGATGCTGTTGTGGGTGGCCAAGGGTTACTGCCGGTATGTACTTTTCATTATTATCCTCATCAATTAATTGGACCAGATGCTAACATCAGTGGTTCATTTGGCTTTTTTTCGAGTGAAATGGTGCAAGACCTATACCCTTTATTAGAAAAGTATTTTGAAGTCGATATTGAGAACAGTGAAAATAAAGCGTTAGTAGATAGTATCGAGCATAGGGCTGGTGAACTTGACCCGCAAGCTTATGAAATAGTCCGCGACCGCTACTTTGTTACGTTTAGAGATGCCTCAATGCAAAATAAATCTATCGTGGTATTGATTGAATAGTAAACCTACGATTGTTTATCGTGCAAAAAATTTTTTATATGTTTGTTAGATGAAAGCGGTGACACAATGCCTACAAAAGAAGAGATAGATAAATTCATTACAGCACAAAAAGTTTGCAGTCATTTAGCAAAAAGTATTGTAAATAAAAGCAGGATAAAGCCGATTCCATATGCAATTGATTTCCTAGATGATAGCTATGATTTAACTTGGTACTGCGATGAATGTGTTAAAAAGTATCACTTACCAGAAAACGGAGTTTTTTTATACCATTACCCAGAAGATGATGAAGAGATAACTAATTTCGTAAAAAGGCTGGGCGATTTAAAAAGCCTCGAATTTCAAGTAAGTAAATTAAAAGGTTTTAAAGTGTCTGAGAACTATGATAACTCACCTTTTGCGGAGTTCAGTAGGGATGAGGCCAAAAAACCATCACTTTTTAGTAAAGAGCAATTTAATTCATTGTCGGGATTAAATGATGAGAAAGTAGAACATATGGTTGAGAAAGCCTTAATGGTGCCATTTGGCACTGAAGTTAACTTAGAGGGGTCAAATTAGCAATTAATCTGCAAGACGCTGTATTTAGTGCAGAACTTAATAACACTCATAAGCTCAGTTATTTCTGATAAGATTTTTAAATAAGACACTACTATAGAAAAGGACTTTCATATGTCAGCAATAAGAATAACCCAATCTGTTGGACTAGGTGGCGTTAATACCCCAGCCGATGTAAAAACAGTACAAATCGCTTTAAATAAATTACTAAAACTTATCTCACCAACTAAAGCGTTGGTTGTGGATGGACGTTTAGGTTCCCGCCCAGAAAGCTCTAATACAGTTGCTGCAATTAAACAGTTTCAAAACAAAGTTGTAGGTATAGTGCGTCCAGATGGAAAAATAGACCCAAATGGCCGAACTCACAAAAAGATCAACGAGAAACTAGCGGGTTTGGCTTTGCTAAGTAAAGTTAAAACGCCTCCAATTATGCCAGTGACAACTGCATTTTGGATGAAAACAGCTTTTGCTGAAATTGGAGAGACAGAAGTTGCTGGCAAAAAAGCAAATCCACGTATCTTAGAGTATTTCAAGGCATCAAAGTTTTGGGGTAATGATGATAGTGGTGGGCAAAATGCTTGGTGCGGCTCGTTTGTTGCTTGGGTTATGCAGCAAAATAATATGGAGCCTGTAAAAAATGCTTTTAGAGCCAAAGAGTGGATCAACTTTGGTAAACCTATTAGTAAACCTGTTTATGGCGCTATAGGTATTAAATCGAGAAAGGGTGGGGGTCATGTTGCGTTTGTAGTAGGTCAAAGTGTTGATGGCAATTATTTATATATGTTGGGTGGCAATCAAAGTAACAGTGTTAATGTAGCAAAGTATAAAAAGGATGTATGGGATAACTTTGTAGTTCCGACTAGTTTTGATTCATTGTCAGCGAGTTTGCCTATTTATACACAAAATGCATCAGTTGCAGGAAGTGAGGCCTAATGAAGAAAATATTTATAATTGTATTCGCTTTTTTGGCTTTAACTAAGCCTGTACTAGCTAAAGTTACTGAAAGCTTAGAGCTAAATGGGTTCAAAGTAGCATCAGAAAATGTTCAGTTTCTTGCGAAAGTTAAAATCACTAAAGTAGAGGTTTTTCAAGAAGATGATAATTCGGAAAAGCATGTTTATTATGCGGATGTACTCTCTACTTACAAAGGCAATCCTATCAAGAGCTTAAAGTATGATATGTATGTTGAGGCTGGTGAAGATGTTACTTTTAATTCAGAGCCTGTCTATATAGCACTTTGTATTGATGAAAGTGGAAATTTATACTGGCCAGGTACAGGGTCTGAATTTAAATCGTCATTAGCTATTGAGTCTTGGTTGACCGAACATAAAAAAGAAGTAGCCACAATAAGCGACAGCATTGGTTGGTGTAAATGATAACAAAGAGCTCACTGAAGAGCTGTAATTAATGGATAGGGAAATACTATGAGTGAAATAAACACGGATGTTAACTATAAAACAATGGCAGGAAATGCCCGTTTGGTGATAATTGCAGAGTCTAGTCACAATCCACTATCGTATAAATATGAGGCAATTAAGGCACTCAAACAACTAAAAACTGCAGGCTTTACTCACTTTGCAATGGAAATGCTGCCTTTATACATTAAAGATAAAATCGAGTTCTATCAGCGTACTGGAAAGGGGTTTGATGCCATAAAGAAACATTTCCAGGAAGACTGGAACTGGAATAATGCTGCGAGTACTGGCTACAGTGAATTAGTGAGAGCGGCCAACTCATTAGGGATGAAAATTGTTCCATTAGATATGTCAGTTGAAATGATGGATGAAATAGATGGACGCTGTAACTGGGAACAAGCTGATAACAATACCTGTATGGATTCTCATATCCAAAGAAATCAAATGTGGGCGAATATTTTTAATGCCGAATTAAAACGAAATCAAAATACTCGGATTGTTGCATTTATGCATCGATATCATGCATTTAATGCAGGTAATAAACATATTGGTATCGATTCAATAATGCTAAGGTTAAATGTTAGTAGCATTAGTCTTATAGAGTATATTGGTGGAGTAGCCTGTTATAATAATGGTGTTTGTGAAGGCCAGTCTAATGCTGATGAATCTCTAAGAAAGGTTTACTTTTCAAGAAAGGGGTCTTTCATACCCTCTCCTTTTCCTTCTTATACGGTACATCTTCCCGAAAAAATGCTGCTTGAGAAATAGTATGTTCAGAATTCTTTTTTTACTGTGTATATTTTCGCCTCTCCTTTATGCTGCTGGCCCAAGGTGGGATAACTCAATAGATATTAATGATCCTAACTTAACGGGAAAAGTAGCCGCAGAGCAGTGCCATAAAAGTTTGATTAATGCTCCCGAAAAACTAGAGCTTTGGTGTGAGAAAGCGATTGAGCTGGGACACTGGGATTCCTTAGTAACATTAAGTATGCATACAGGAAATGGCTCTCGTTTGATTGCTGAAGCCAAAAAAAGAATGGGAGAAAAAGAACCCCGAGCATACTCGATACTTGCATGGTTATACAGGACAGGTACGTTTGTGGAACAAGATATAAATTATGCCATGTCACTTTATAAAGAGCTTATCAAGTTAGATATCGATCGGCCGAACTCTTTAATAACTGCTGCACACTTGGAGTTGGCATATTTATATAAGGCCCAACAGAAGTGGGCTGCAATGAATGAACATGCCCAGTATGTTTATGAAAACACGAAGATTACCTATCACAAAGAACGCGCCGCAGAGTTACTTGCACTTGCTGCACAAAGCGCCATAACAAATTAAATAACAGGGAGCTATAAAACAGTATGGAACAACAACATCAACAAACACTCACTCAACTAGTCAACGATGTTTATAACAAACCGGACTTAATCGAAGAACATCAGGTTTTTATTCAACCTTTATTAAAAGACTTGGTGGCTAGTGCGCCAGCGGGGTTTGAGGGGATGGCTACGATGATCCACAGCCATTTAGTTAATGGCCTTAAATCTACCAACCCAAATATTCAAAAGTTTGAGCTTGAGTCAGGGCTTTTAAAGCTTAAGCCTTATTTTCAACGAATTAATCAGTAAGCTACAAAATCTGAGTTAGATAAATAATTACAAGGATGGTTTATGTCATTAATGAATGCGTGCATTTTAATGCTGCTGTTACAGCCATTGTTTGTTTACATTGCGTTATTTGCAAAAGAAGTTGATCTTAATGAAGACTCGCAAGATTCGACTGTCATGCTATTTAACTTTGGTCTTTTGGGTATCACGCCTAGTGTTGCTTATTTTTACATGGAGCAGTTTTGGTTCGCAGTTGGGATGTTAAGTGGCGTCACGCTATTAGGTTTAACACTTGCTAAAACTTTAGAATCAAAGGGCAAAAGGCCATTGGATCTCATCCTAACTTTGCGTTTTTTGACGTCGTGGCTGCTTATTTTTGGCGTTATATATTGGTTAATTTCATTATTTACAGGCTCACCAGAAGTTCAGCCAACAATTGCTGATGCTGATCAGCAAGTTGAGCCGTTTTATCAGCTATTTTGGCCTTCATTTTACTATTTAGGTTTAATGGTTTTTACATTTTTACTTAAAGTACTCGAGTTTCGCTTTCAATTAAAGCCAGCATTATCTGGTACTCTTTTGATACTTGCGGCAGCGTTAATCGGTATATCACCACTCGTTGATGGCAGTTTTATTCTTGGCTTGTTTATAAATATCGCCATATTTTTTATTTTTTGCTCTATGTATATGGAAATTAATAAAATAAATGACCCCTCTGGCGGAGCGATTGCTTTTTTATATGCATATATATTATCAATGGGAGTTGGGGTGGCTATTATCGTAAAAATTATACGTGTAATATTTTTTACTTCTGAAGTTTGATTTTTAACCTTGCAAGGGAGGTTGTTTTTTAGTTATTATTTGTACCTGTTTTGTTGTTTTTATTCTGCGTAAATGAATAATGTATAAATCAGCATAATAAGGTTTTTGTTGCCATAAATTGCATTGCAAGGAGGCTTGGTGTGTTCTCATCAAGGGTTAGGCAGTTAGCTATATTAATTGCTACATTATTTGTTTTATTCACTACGACACAGGTATTTGCGAATATGTTTGGTTTTTTTAATAAAAGTGATTTTATTTTGTCTGCCCCTATTAAAGGGCAGCTATTTGATGATGGGAAGCCTGTTGCAAATACCAAAGTGATGCGTTCACTTACTTACGGTGATGAATATATCGACGAAACAGTAACTGATGAACAGGGCTATTTTACGTTTTCAGAAAAAACAATTAAAACCAGTAAACCAGCTAACATGTTCGATAATGACTCATTGGTACAGCACATTTATTTAGAAAATGGCACGCCAGAGGGAATTGTATTGTGGTACACACTTGTGTCACTGCATGAAAATAGTCAAACCCTCAAACGATTACTTGCTGATTTAGAATGCGATATTTCTAAAGAGCCAGAAACATACGATATTCCTATCGAAGAAGATACAAGCCATACTTTTGCGATTTATACATCATGTAAACTTTAACCTAAAACATCTCATACAAAGGGAACTTATATGAATACCTTGACGCCTACTCAAGCGGTGCAACTCGCTGAGCTTGCTTATAAAGCAAAAAGTATTAAAACAACTAATTTACTTAATCACTCATTGCACGCTTCTTTGCGAAATAGCTTTAATTTCTCAATTAACCCAAGTGCTGTACAAGGTGTGTCGGGTGGTTTTTTCTCTCATTTATTTGGTTTAAGTACAGGTTTTGGTTTAGTTGCACACGGAAAAAATGAGTTTCAAGGTGATTCTGTTATCACCATTCGTGGAACAGCCTCTTTAAGAGATGGTTTAACAGATGCAAACTTCGGTTTAAGTGGTGGTTCAAACGGTAGTATGGTTCATGCGGGGTTTAATAAAACGTTTTACACCATGAAGCCGGGCCTGCAAGAGTTTGTTACAGCAAATATACGAGACAAAGTAACAGGGTGCGTACATTTAGTTGGTCATAGCTTAGGTGGTGCACTTGCAACGTTAGCGGCAGATTGGATCAAAGCTGAATATTCGTTACCTGTAAAGCTGTATACTTTTGGCTCTCCTCGTGTTGGTCTAGATAACTTTTCAAGAGCCGCAACAGGCAGAATCGATAAGATTTATCGTTGTACTCATGGTGCCGATCCTGTCACTAAAGTGCCGTTATGGCCATTTTCTCATGCTCCTTATCAGGGCCAAGAAATTCGTTTAGACAGCGGGCAAGGTTTAAAAGGTGCTGCCCACAAACTCAGTGGTACACCTGGCTACATCAATACCGCAAATAGTAATGATTGGGGCAATCTGACAATCCGTGCAAATCATTATTTAAATACACCTGTGCGCTTAAACTTTGAAGATCGTAATCAAGCATCTTTCAATTCACACTGGGCTGATAAATTAGGTGCGGCGCTTGTTACCTTATTAAAAGACGCTGGTTATTACAGCGCTGTTGCTGCACAAGCAGCAATTGGAACAGGCCTGACATTTTACGATATGCTTGCTCGAACTTTAGATAAAATTGCGAAAGCATCAGCCTCATTTGCTGCACAAACATTGGGTCTTATTGGTCATATGTTGGTGTTTGCCGGCAAAGTTGTTAGCAAAGCCGTTGAACTAACATACAGTGTTATTAAGTGGGCTTTTGACTCGACTCTTGGTGCTCTTTATCGCGCCGCAAAAGATGGCCTAAATGGTTTAGATTAATAACAAATTGGGCATGCTGATTAGCATGCCCATTTCTTATCGTTGTTCGCTTTCTTTTAATGAGCTTATTTGTATTCCATTCTTACTCAGCTCACTTTGTAGCTTTAATGCACTGCTTTTTAAATTTGGTAACGTCTTGTTATTTATGATATCAACTGCTTCATTTAACTGCTTTGAAGCATGTTTAGCCGACATTTTTCTACTGATTGCTGCATCAATAATAAATTGACTTTTGCTGTAAAAACGACGAATTTCAGTTAAAAACTCACTGGGCGTTTCTAAGGTTGTGGGTGAATACTGCATAGTCTGCCAAATATACTTTTCGATGGTTGGCTTGTTATATTCAAGTTCAGACTTAGGTGGGCTTTTTGCAAGTAAATTAGCAAATTTTTTGAGATGATCAGCATTGTCTTTAACTTCATCATATAGAGAAGTTCTAAGATAATAATTATCTTCCATTTTACTGAATGAGTCGAATTTTAAAGCTTGCTCTAAACCACTTTGGGCTGCAAGATAAACCCCGAAAATAGTTGAAAAAACGAGGAATAATTGGTTTAGCCAAAAACCAGTACTTTTTAGTTCTTTATTATCAACGGTTTTAAATGCAGTAGTGATCTTTGGAATATTTCCTTTATCCATTATTAAATTCCTTTTATTATTTTGACTTAGTATCTCACAGCTGTTTTATTTATAAACTTAATCTCTTTCTAAAAGTACAGCGCCGCTGTGCTCTTCACCTAAATAATCATCTTTGTTGTAGATAGGGCATTTGGCCATTGATAAACAGCCGCAGCCAATGCAACCGTTAACGCGCTCGCGCAATCGTTGCATGTATTGAATTCGTTCATCTAATTGCGTTTGCCAGACTTTAGAAAGGGCAGCCCAATCTTGTTTAGTGGGTGTGCGTTGCTCGGGTAGGGTGCTTAACGTTTGTTTAATGTCTTCAAGGGTTATGCCCATGGTTTGCGCAGCTTTTATTACGGCAATTCGGCGCAATACATCGGGTTTATAGCGGCGCTGATTGCCGTTATTACGCCAGCTGCGAATAAGCCCTTTTGACTCATAAAAATGCAAGGTCGAAACTTTTACACCACTGCGTTTTGCCACAAAGCCAACCGCTAGGTTTGCATCAATAAGTTTTTTATCTGACATAATTTGCTCCAAGGTGTTGACCTAAAGTTAGCTTGAGGTTTTACGCTGCACACATCATAAAAAAGGAGTGATAGTCATGCAACAAAAACCAACAACAAACACGGTAATTATTTATTCAAGTGCACGAAAAACGGGTAACACGAGCTTACAAGTTAATGATTATAAAACCCAATATGGCGGCGATGTAGTATGTCTAGATGACTATGTTATTTCGCCATATTGCTACGATAAGCAATATAAAAATGATGATTTTTATGCGGTATTTGAAGCGCTGTTGAATTATCAACACTGGGTACTGGCATCGCCAGTGTATTGGTATAACACCACACCGCAGTTTAAAGCATTTTTAGACCGGATCACTGACTACATGGATGATGACGCACTCAGGCCAAAACTGAGAACACTGCGTGAAAAGCAGTTTTCATTGCTCTCAAATGCAGGGTCTGCTCACGCACCTAACGCGTTTATCGAGATGTTTAAAAACACCTTTAATTACTTAGGCATGACCTTCAAAGCACATCAACATATTGATGCTAGTTAAACGCGTTTAAACAAGGTAGGCTAGAGTAAAAAGCAACAGGAACTTTTATGAAATCAACACTGTTAGGTTTTTCTTTAGCCTTGTTATCTTCGTTTAGTCATGCAGAGCAAGCTGAGCCCGCGATCAAAGGTTTTGGTTATTATTATGACGTGCCAAACCATGCAGAAATCTCTGAACAAACGGTTTTTAAAGTGGCATTTGATGTAGCTGATGCGGCAGAAAAAGGGGCGCAGAATAACAATATGAACTCATTAGCACGGTTCATTAATATGCACATAGCCCATGGTGTGAAGCCTGAGAACATTCAACTTGCTTTGGTTGTGCATGGTGGCGCAAGTGTTGATGTACTGGAAAACAGTTTTTATAAACAGCGCTTTGCCAGTGACAATAAAAATCAGCAATTGATCTCTCAATTGTTAGCGCATAATACCGTTGTTTATGTGTGTGGGCAGTCTGCAACGCACATGAAGGTAAAACAGCAACAGCTTATTCCTGGTGTGCAAATGGCGTTATCGGCGATGACCGCTCATGCACAGTTGCAGCAACAAGGTTACACACTGAATCCATTCTAATGAATATCTTATGTTTCGGTGATTCAAACACTTATGGCATTTCGCCGGTCGATGGTAAACGCTTTGCAGCCGATGAGCGCTGGCCTAGTTTACTGGGTATTAAATTAGGTGCCGGCTATCAAGTTATTGAAGCCGGCCAGCCCAATCGTACACTGGTGAACGACCCACCTTTTAGTGGTAATAAACTGGGCATTAAATACCTAGAGCCTTACCTAGCGGCTTATCATTTAGATGTGATTGTTATTCAGCTCGGCACGAATGATTTAAAGCGCCGTTTTGCACTGTCGGCTGCTGATATTGCCAACGCACTAGAAGCACTTATTTTAGATATAAAAAACTATTATCGGCACCGTGAATTACCCAAAATAATAATTTTAAGCCCGCCAGCGGTGTATGAGGTTGGCGCGTATAAATCTATTTATGCAGGAGCGAATGCTAAATGTGGTGAGCTAAAGCTAGCTTTTTCTGAAGTGTGTGCGAAGCAGCAGGCTTTGTTTCTAGATTTAACTTCTTTAGCCACTCCTTGCCTGCAAGAGGGAGTGCATTTAACCTTTGAATCGCATAAGTCTATAGCAGATCACGTGTTGCGCTTAATAGTCAAATAAAAAAGCCACAGGTTGTAAAACACTGTGGCTTGGGTATTGATTGACTTACAACCAAGGGATTTTAGGAGAGTTTAAAACTCATAACTTACGCTTAAACGCGTGGTGCGAGGCATAATATAACGGCCATTTGGTGCATCAGCATTACGAGGATCACCTTCGGTAATGCCTTGTTCATCAGTTAAGTTATCAATAGCTAACTGTATTTTAATACCTTCCATAGGCTCAACAATTAAACCTAGGTCAACTTTTTCATAGCCTTCTAATGTAACAGTATTTTCGTTGTCGCCCCAACGATCATCAACTGCTGAAATTGTGCCGTATAGAGTTGCATACATGCCGCTGACTTCAAAGTCATAGCTCGGTGTAACACGTACTTGCCATTTTGGCTGACGTTGGCTTTCGTTGCCTTCGTTGGTCGGGCTTTCTGTGATCTCAGTTTCTTGCAGTGTTGAGTTTAAGTTAACTGAGAAACCAGATTCGTGGTTATAGTTATAATCAAGCTCAATACCGTATGCTTCATTTGTTAAAATTTCAGCAGGGGCGCCTGGACGACGAACAAAAGTGTCACCTTTTACTTCATTCGTGAATAAAGTGGCATAAAAATCAGTACTATCGGTCAAAAGCTTGTAACCGAATTCAGCCTGTGTCACTTCTTTGATTAACTTTTCGCCGCCTTGGTAAGCGCCGTAGTTATCACGAAAATCATCGAAATAAGGCATTTTATAACCACGGTTAACACGTGCAAATACACCCATATCATCATTAATTGAGTAGTTAATACCTGTTGTCCATGATGTTTTGCTTTCATCGTACTGGATAGATTTAGTAATAACACCATCTAGGCCTTCATCTACTGTGTATTCTACTTCGTGATTTTCAAAACGAATACCTGCATCAAGTGTGAATGCATCATTGATTTTATACTGAGCTGTTGAGTAAAACGCATTGGTGCGCGCATCACCTGTCGAGTTAATATCGTAGTTCCATGCACAACCTTCAGTACTTGCATTACACTCAATGTCATTTAACATCTCACCGCCAGCTTCAAGTACATGATAAGCAGCGTTTCCTAAGCTCCACCAGTCGTTTGCAGATGTGCTTGCTGTGTAATAACCGAATGCGGCAGACAGGCCACCAAAGTCCTTAGAAAAGGCAAGATCATTAGTGAATGAACTAATTTCTTTTAATACAACCCAACGGCCAAGTTGTTGTACTGGTGTATCCGCATCATAGACAGTGCCTGTTGCTGCACCTGCTGCGGTTTCACCATTTGTTGCTACTTCACCCAATGTTGTTGCAGAGCCTGCTGGAACAAGGCCGTAGGTATTTGCATCACCTTTAGTAAAGTTAAAGCGATCTACAAACTGCCAGCCATTATCAAATTCAAGCTTGATGCTACCGCCAGATACATGACCTTTCCAACCGCGCCCTTCACCTAAGTCAATTTGATGTTCATCATTGTTAGGGCCAGTATATATAGTTGCTTGACGATTTAGAGTGCCAAGTTGTGTGTAGCCAGCATCAATACCTTCAACATTTAAAGGCGTAGGTAAGTACCACGCACCGTGATCATCGGTATGACGGCTGTATAAGTTGATGGTGCCATTGTCTAGCACCTTTGTAAGGTTAATCGTAAATTGATTGCCTTTTTCTGAGGTAAAACCTGCGTCACGAATACCAGGTGAACTCTTAACGTAACCACCTACCATGTAGTAAAAATCTTCAGAAATTTCACCACTTACCATCGCATCAATACGTTGTAGGTCATAATCAGATGTTGTGTACTTAAAAATAGCTTCGGTATCTTCGCTACCGCGCTTTAAGCGGAAGTTTGTTGTTAAACCGGGCTGACCGTTTGAAACAACTGGGTTAGGGCCACCGCGAAGTGCTTCCATTGTCTCAATTGTTTCATCAAGGCGGAAAATAGAAGAGTTTTCTAAAAATGAGAGCGTCGGAGCAGGGTAGATAGGAGAGCCATCAATGCTAATTGTTAAAAATGGTGCATCACCACCACCCGGAAAGCCACGTACAAATACGTTCGCGCCTGATTCACCACCAGAGCTTTCTACCCAAACACCAGGTACAGCTTTAAACAAGTCCGCGGTGCTTTTAGGTGAAAGTTTAACAATTTGGTCAGCATCAATATTCGTCACGGCATAACCAGCGTCAATTTTGCGAACACCTACACCACCTGGTGTACCAGATACAATAATGCGTTCTACTTTTTCTTCTGCTGCCTGTTGTGTCTGCTCTTCAGCAAAAGCAGTTTGGCCTGACATTGCTAAAAGAATTGCGGATGCAATTGCAGTTCGTGTGTGTTTTGTTGCCATAGTTTTTTCCCACTAATCTGTTGTTAAGTACACTGCATAACAAGATTTTAAAAAATTGTTAATGCTTTGCCTATTTAAACCATAGAAGTTTATGCAAACGTTTGCAAACAATTTTGTAACTGTTTTTCACAATTTTCTTGGTTTCTTCCAGTTAACTTGGTTTTGTTATTGATTTTTAATAAAAAATTTTAAGCAGTTGTTTGTTTAAAAAAATGCTATATTGTTATCCCAGTTTAAGGATTACTGTGTTACTGCCATGAACGATAAAAAATTAAAATTAGTTGATCTTGCTAAATTAGCAGGTGTATCTACCTCGACAGTGTCAAGAGCACTTAATGATAACCCTTTGATTAAACTAGAAACTAGGCAGAAGCTTCAGCGTTTAGCGAAGAAACACAACTTTAGTCTGAATACTGCTGCAAGCCGTCTTCGAACGCAAAAAACCAATGTGATTGCTGTGATGATCAATCTTGATGGTGACACAGAACAATCAATTAATGACCCTTTTTTACTGAAACTTGTTGGCGAAATTAACCTTGCACTGAATAAGCATGGCCTCGAACTGTTACTTTCTAACTCATTTATGGCAAGTGATGATTGGGTCAATTATTTCATCAACAGCCGTCGGGCTGATGGTTTGATTGTTGTCGGACAAGGTAAAAGCCAGGCGAATATTGAGGCAGCTGCAAATGCGGGTGTTCCATTGGTTGTTTGGGGAGATCCAAAAACAGAAAGTAATTACCCTATAGTTGGTAGTGATAATTACTTGGGAGGCCGTTTAGCCACTGAACGCTTACTTGAGCACGGTGCAAAAAATGTGTTGTTTTTGGGCGATCCTGCTCACGCAGAAATTGGTGAGCGCTACAGAGGCTACTTAGATGCAGTTTCAAAGGCAAAAGCCACGCCAAATGTACTGTCTATCGATATCACGAGTAAAGCTGCCTATCAGGGTATAAATCAGTTACTGGTAGATAAGGGGCTTTGTTTCGATGGGATTATGGCATGTAGTGATATGGTTGCTCTTGGCGCTATGAAGGCCCTTAAAGAACGCTACATCAGCATACCAAATGATGTTGGTCTTATCGGATTTGATGACATTTCTATGGCTGATATTAGTCATCCATCACTTTCAACTATTAAGCAAAATACCCAGCGCGCCTCTATTATTTTGGTTGAAAAACTACTTGCACAACTCGCAGGCCAAAAAGTTAACTCCCAAGTTGTTGAAATTGAAATGATAAATCGACAATCTAGCAAATAGAGTTCGGTTTTTTGTGAATAAATTGTATATTTTGTTATTGCAAACGTTTGCAAAAGAAATTCCACTCAACTAGACTGAGTAAAAATTACTTTCGGTATAGTTAAATGGCTTCATTAAGAATTACCATAGCGTTAGCAAGCAGCTATTTTGTATTTGCAATTATGCTCAATAGTGTAGGCACTGTTATTTTACAAGCAATTAATAGCCTGGATGTTAGCAAGACGGATGCCTCTGTTTTAGAGGGATTTAAGGATTTGAGCATTGCCATTATGTCTTTTTTAGTCGCTTCATTCATTCCAAGAATAGGCTACAAAATCGCGATGCTCTGTGCATTATTGTTAGTGTCGGCTCTTTGTTTATTGGTGCCAAGCATTGCTGAATTTTGGGTGCTAAAAGCATTATTTGCTGCAATTGGTTGTAGCTTCGCTGTAGTGAAAATCTCTGTTTACTCAATTATTGGTCAACTTTCTGATAACGCGAACAAACATTCGTCTTTGCTAAACACTATTGAAGGAGTGTTTATGCTTGGGGTGTTATCGGGTTACTGGATCTTTGCATTATTCATCGATGCTAATAACCCCCAAAGTAACGAATGGTTGAATGTATATTACATGCTAGCAGCGATCGTCTTAGTGACTACCTTTACTGTTTTAACAGCGCCAATTAAATCTCCTGAGTTACATAACCAGAAACAGTCACAAGTAGACGCTTTCTTAGATATGCTGAAATTAACTTACCAACCCTTAGTGCTTATTTTTGTAGTTAGTGCTTTTTTATACGTTTTAATTGAACAAGGAGTGGGTACCTGGCTGCCTACCTTTAACAATCAAGTTTTAAAACTCCCCGTTGATGTCAGTATTCAGCTCGCTAGTTTATTTGCTGCAGCGTTAGCGCTTGGCCGTTTGGTTGCTGGGCAAGTACTTAGGTTTATTAGTTGGTTCAAGATGTTATTGACTTGCCTGATTACAATGGGGCTGTTGATTTTACTTGTTTTACCTCTTACTCATGATGTTGATGGCAGCCAAGTAAAAAATATTTTTGATGTGCCTTTTGCGGCATATATGTTGCCTCTAGTCGGTTTTTTTATGGCACCTATTTACCCTTTACTCAACTCAGTCATGCTGAGTTCTTTAGAAAAGCATAAACATGCTGCGATGACTGGCTTAATCGTTGTTTTCTCGGCTTTAGGGGGCACCACGGGTTCAATAATTACGGGCTTTGTGTTCGATAAGTTTAGTGGCCAGCACGCCTTTTATTTAACTTTGCTGCCAATAGTCCTGTTGTTAGTAAGTGTTTCGGCGTTTAAAAAAGCGACGCTTGTTTTAGAAAATGGTCTGACACGTCAGGCAATTAAGGAATGATTATGAACTTTGTTAATAGCCAGCTATTTAAAGATGTGCAAATGGCAGAAATTTTTGCTGATTCTAAAACATTTGCAGATGCAGTCCCCAATTTATCTTGGCAGAGTGCGAGTGAGTTATACCAATTAGTAGGTCCTCTGCAAGGTGAAAAGCTTCGTGAGTTTGTTATGTCACACTTTTCATTCGCCAACCAAGCTATACCAATGGCGAAACTCAATACGACATCGGTAAACCAGTATATACTCGATCTATGGCCGCACCTGCATCGCAGTGCCGATAGTGATTTATCAAGCTCTTTGATGCCTCTACAGTTTGACTACATTGTTCCTGGTGGACGTTTTCAAGAAATTTACTACTGGGATAGTTACTTTACAGCATTAGGCCTTGAGGACATAGGCGACCTGGCAACCATTGAAGCCATGGTTAATAATTTTATTGACTTGCAAAAGCGCAATGGCTGCATTCCAAATGGAAATAGAGTTTATTACAGTTCTCGGTCTCAGCCGCCCGTTTTAGCTTTGATGGTTACGCTATTATGGGAGACTAAATATGAGCAACGCAAAGACTTTTCTTGGCTAGAAAATGCGATAGCGGCATTAGAAGCTGAATATCAGTTTTGGATGAAAGGGTGTGAAGAGTTAGTTGACGATAAACAAGCTACTAAGCGTGTCGTTAAAATGTCTGATGGGGCTATTTTAAATCGATATTGGGATAGCGCCCGCTCGCCACGACCAGAGTCGTTGAAAGAAGATTTGCATGATGCGCAAAATCTTTCAGCTGATCAGCAGTTGAGTTACTTTCAGAATATTCGTGCTGCCTGTGAATCAGGGTGGGATTTCAGCAGTCGCTGGCTCAGTGAGCCAAGTGATTTGAAGAGTATTGAAACAACAAATATAGTACCTATTGATTTAAATTGTTTAGTTTATAACCTCGAAAAGACCTTAGAAAGGTTTTACAGCTTAATTAACAAAGAGCATAAAAGTCGAGCAATTGCTGAATTGGCATTATTTAGACTAGAAGCAATTAATCAATATTGTTGGGACAATGATAAAGGCGTTTATAGAGACTTTAATATTCGTTTAAATAAGCAAAGTCCCATTGATTCTATGGCAATGGCTGTACCTTTATTTGTCGGTGCTGCATCTGAGCAGCAAGCTCAGCAAGTAAAAACTAAACTAATGAGTGACTTTTTAAAACCTGGAGGGTTAGTTACAACATTATCTAATACTCCTCAGCAGTGGGATAGCCCTAATGGCTGGGCACCTCTGCAATGGTTTGCTGTTAAGGGTTTGCTTGACTATGGCTTTATCAGCGAAGCCGAAGCTGTCATGAAAAATTGGTTGAGTATGATCGAAATGCGTTTTGCTGAGGATAAGTGTCTTCTTGAAAAATACAATGTATGTGAATTGGTAAGTCGTGCTGGTGGCGGTGAATACACAGTACAACAAGGGTTTGGTTGGACGAACGGCGTAACATCACGTTTTTACAAACTACTCAATGACTCACTTTAAAAGGGGAGATGCGAGTATGGTTATTTACAATTTGTTAACTCATGCGTCTGGCCATCCAAATGGATTGGTGATGTTGTAAATTACTAAAATAAAGGATTGTAAATGGTTGAATCATGTATCCAAATTGGGTATTGTGAATAAAATGTTTCAAGGAAGAAATGAGATGATTCAACCAACTTCTGTTTTTCTAAAAGCACAACCAAAACTGCAAAACCGTAGTCAAAGCTATCAATATTTAATCAAGATGCTTGATGCATTCTTTGTCCGCGTCAAAGTAGATACAAGCTTACCCCAAGATGCGATGCGCGACGAATTTGATCTTTATCTGATAGATAGCACTAACACCGATTGGAAAGACCTATTACCAGCAGAATTAGTACAACTTGCTAAGCAAAACTCAGTGGTTATTTTTAATGCAGATGCTGACGCCATCTGTGAAAAGAACCTACTTTTAAATGGCATTAAAGGCGTGTTTTTTGCCGAGCAATCACCTGAAGATATTTTTTCAGGGCTTGTGAGAGTGATCAATGGTGAGTTATTTTTTAGTCGTAAAAGTATTTCTACAACCTTTAATCACATGCTTTATGCTATGTCTCGTAGTCAATTTAGTGCCAGTAATGATTCGGTAAATAACGATATTGATCTCAGCTTACTAACTAAACGCGAGAAATCAGTGATTCATCTACTTGCACAAGGCGCGAGTAATCGAGATATCGCAGAGCGTTTAAACATCAGCGATCATACGGTTAAAACCCATCTTTACAGCGCATTTAAGAAAACATCATCACGTAATCGCGTAGAACTAGCTAACTGGGCACAAAGCTACATGGCAGTGAGTTTGTCTTTACAAAATACACAGTGATTATAATCCAAAGGTGTAAGTATTGCGTTTAAAGGAGAGTGATTTTACCCAGTGCTTAGCTCTAGCATGGTTAGTAGCAGTTCTTGGTGACGAAAGTCGGCAGTTCATTTTAAGTGTGTGACGCTGTGATGTTCAGCGCCACAATTCAATTAGACCGCTTTTGCAGCCCAAATACCTTTGTTAATACCTTTTAGTACAAGATCACTTAATGCTTTTTCTATTGCTTGAGTTACGCAGATGCTCATAGGCTCGTTGTCGGTAAAACCGGCTTCTGCTTCAGCTAAACGCTTGTAACTGACATAGCGAAAGAACCCAGCGCGCATTTCTTGACTGAGCACTTTTTTGCTTGTCGCAACGGATAGCAAAACTTGGCCTGTGCGAACATCGACAGCGCGTAAATAAATTGAGATTGCATCCTCACGGTATAACTCTGATGCGCCAATCCCGAAGTATTCCATCCCAATACCGCCCGTTTTAATATTAGTATCGTAGCTGATGATACCGCCTTCTAAGATTATTTTTGCAGTCGTAAGCGGTGGCAGTTCAGGCAGTTTGTCGTTTTCGGCTTGCGCGGCACGAATAATTTTGCGCTCAGTCAAAATGTTTTGTAGACCTTCACGTTCTACCGGAATAAACCAATCTGATTCATGTAATGCTTGCACTAAAATAGAGTTTGCGCCTTGGGTCACTGCGGTAGAAAACGAACTGACATTAGCTTGAGGTTTGTATTGCCCAGTTTGGTCGCGAAATGAATACACAGAAACAGGAATGCTGCCCACTGGTTGTGGAAGTGCTTGTAATGCCTTAAAGGTTTCTGTTGGCTCTAGTGTACTTGCGAGTTGCTTTGTCGGTGGAATTAAATTGCCCATTGATGAACAACCCGACAAAATTACGATTAGTGTGGTTAATATTAAACTTCTCATTATCCAAACCTCGGTACTTCAATAACTGTAATTGTTCCATCAGAAGTATTTGTTATTCTTACAGTAATAGAATCGCTAGTACTGGTAATGATCTGAATTTCATAATCACCTGTCATGAAGATAGAGTCACCGTTAAAAATACTGTCGTCGATTTCATCACCAAACGCCATATCGGTGATCTCACGAACCATGCGATTTAAATAGGTACGCTCTAATGAGTCTTGAAATTTTTCACCATAAGTTTGTTCGATTGTTGGCGCTTTATGTTTATTCTGGGATTGCGCTTTATTAAGCAGCATGCTGCCATTGAGTGGACTGCCACCAAAACTTGGATTTATAGGGGTATAGACGAGTTCAGTTGCCCAACTGTAGAGGGGGCAGAGTATTATTATTAGTGTTGTTAAGTATTTCATTTTACCATCCATTTTTTGCCATATCAGGTGATGATTGCTGCATTTTGTTACGCGCCATTGCATCCATTACGCTATACATGGCTTGTTTAACACGCTCATCTAATGGCTCTAAACGACGCCCTAGGTAGGTAACGTACACAATTTGGTTGTTCATTCTTAAAACAAGGCGAGTACCCGCTCGAGGTAATACCGTTTCTTTTATTTCGATATTAAAGCCAGCTGTTGAAGGTAAGTCACGCCAAAGATTGGCAAACTCAAAATAAAATTGATGGCCAAATCGGCTAATGCTTCTATCGAGTACTAAACCATCAATTTCGAGATCTTCGCCATAACTAGCAGCACTATGAGCTGCAAGCAAGATACAACATATGCGGAGAAAGTTATTTAATTTCATAGCGAAATGAGGGAGCAATGCTCCCCCTAAATATGATTATTCTTGGGTTACAGTCGCGATATTGCCATCACCTAGCTGAGTGATAACGACCGTGCTGTTAGAGCCAATCATTGAGCCTTCTACAAGGTTAGCATTACCTTCTTGGACAACGACCAGTGAATTACCTTCACCACCTAACAAGAATGCGCCTTCACCAATGCCTGCAACAAAGTTTTCAGAACCAGTTTGGCTAATATCAACTGAATTGCTACTTCCTTCCATGATAAGGTCAATCGCATTTAGTTCACCAACTTGTGTGAAAGCAACCTGGTTATTGTTGCTATCAAGCACACTTGCAAACGTTAGTGCGGCTTCATTTAGATTACCTTCTTGGTTAATCGCAATATCATTATCATTTGAAGATAGCGATGTATCTGGATAAGAAGACTGAACCAGTACCGTGTTTTCATCACCTGCTTGTGCAATATCAACGTTATTATCGTTGCCATTGAAGTTAGCAATATGTGCACTGTTTGCATCACCAATTTGGTTTGCAACAAATTCATTATCATTGCCAATTGCACCAAGGTATACATCATTGCCGTTACCATTTTGGAATGCCGTTAGCTCGTTATCATTGCCAATTGCATCTAAGCCAGCAGTATTCCCATCTTGCTTTTGATTAACAAGTAACGTATTGCCGTCACCAATTAATACCGCTGATTCAAAGCTATTGCTGTTGCCTTCTTGGTCTGATTTAACTTCGTTATCATTACCTGTAACTTCAGCAATTAACGCAGTGTTTGAGTCGCCATCTTGCTCAAGTTCAACTTCGTTGTAATCACCACGAACAGAAGTTAATGTTGCACTGTTAAACGCACCGGTCTGGTCAATTGTAATGTCGTTGCCATTACCGACAATTTCATCTGACGTAAAGGCGTTGAATAAGCCTTCTTGAGCTACTTCAATCGTGTTGTCATCACCAATGACAGTATTAAATGTAGCTTCATTTAATAAACCAACTTGCTCAGAGCTTACTGTGTTGCTATTACCTTCTAAATCGAAGTTGTAGAACCAGTGGCCCCCATCACCTTGGGTTACAGTAATTGTATTTTCATCACCTGTAACTGTGTTAATAGCTTCATTATTAATACCAAAGAAGCCAGCACCTTGTTGTTCAACACGAATAGCGTTGTCGTTACCTACTGTTTCAGACAGTGCGCCATTCATTGTGCCATTCTGAGTATGAGCAACATCATTGAAATCACCTGTATTATAAATAAGTGATAAGTTAGATGTTTGTGCTTGGTTAACTTGAACCATATTGCCGTCACCAATACTGACGGTTTCTGCACGTTGTCCAGTGCCTTGCTGGGTAATAACTGCTTCATTACCCACACCTGTTACAGATACTTGATCTAGAATAATTGAGTTGCTAACACCTAAAGTTGTTACCTGAGTAGCAAGCTCAGAGCTAGACTGCGCTTTGTCATCAGTATTTGCGTTAGCAGCAAAGCTTGAACCGAGTGCAAAGGTGATTGCACAGGTAAGAAGAGACTTTCTTAACTTCATGATTATTTCCTTTAAATTATTATTAATCAAAGCCCTAAAATATTATTTTTGCTTTTAGGGCCATGTACCGGCATGCCTTGCCGGATTAAATTGCGTGATATTCAAGTGTTCGCTAACAATCAGAAGTGAATGAAGCAAAATTGTTAAATGCACTGAAAAGATAAAGCAATTAACAGAAAATCACTTTAGACAGATATGGAATAATATAAAATCAGCAGTTTTTGTGGTTTTAATTAATTCTTTATTTTCATGATCTTATAATTATCTAATCAGGTTTTGATATGAGGAATTATTACAAAGCAGTAAAAAAGTTTGATAAATAACCTCGGCTAATTGACGCTCCATTTGTCACGAAAAAGGCTGATTTTTATCTGAATTTAGAATCTAAATTGGTAAAAAAGCATGGATTTGCTGCCTGTTTAATTTTTTTCCTTGCCTGTTCTCTGCAATTCGCCATTTATGGGGTATGCCGCGTGATAATCATTTTCAGAAGTAATGAGCTTTGGTGGTCGAATCATGTTGATTCGGTCAGTATTACTAATTATGGATAGTAAATATGAAAACTAAATTATCTGTATTAAGCCTCGCCTTATTACCTTGTATAGGTGCTGCGCAAATCAGCACACCAGCAAAAACAACTCTCGTCGGTGCAAGTGAAGATTCTGTACTCGTTATGTATAAAAAGGGCACTTCTGCAGCAATGCGTGCTCATGCTCGTAGCTTAGTCAGAGCCACAATCAGCGATATGAATAAAGATGGTGTTGATGATAATTACTCAGCGATTTTATCTGGCCGTTTAGCTAAGTTTAAAATTGCAGGAATGAGTACAAAAGAAGCTATCAAGCGTCTACAAACTCATGCCGCCATAGAATATGTAGAACCAGATTATCGAGTCTCAATTGCAAGTGCGCCTAATGATCCAGATTTTTCATCATTGTGGGGGTTACACAATGAAGGTCAGACAGGTGGTGTAGATGATGCTGACATCGATGCGCTTGAAGCATGGTCTATCTCAACAGGTAGTCGCGATGTTGTTGTTGGTGTGATTGACACGGGTGTTGATTACAGCCATGAAGACTTAGCTGATAATGCATGGATCAACCCAGGCGAAATTCCAGGAGATGGCATCGATAACGACGGTAATGGTTATGTTGATGACGTTCACGGTATTAATGCTATCACTGACTCTGGTGATCCAATGGATGACCAAGGCCATGGTACTCACGTATCGGGTACAATTGGCGCGTCAGGTAATAACAGCACGGGTATTGTAGGTGTTAACCACGAAGTATCGATTGTAGGTTGTAAATTTTTAAGTGCAGATGGTACCGGTTCCACTTCTGACGCTATTAAATGTATCGATTACATGGTTGATCTTAAGAATCAAGGCGTAAATTTACGTGTTCTAAATAACAGTTGGGGCGGTGGTGGCTTTAGCCAAGCTCTAGCGGATGCTATCACAGCGAGTGAACAAGCTGATATCTTATTCGTTGCTGCTGCGGGTAACGATGCGGTTGATAATGACCAAAACCCTCACTATCCGTCAAACTACGAGCACGACAGCGTATTATCTGTTGCCAGCACTGATAGCAGAGATAACATGTCTAGCTTTTCACAATGGGGTTTAACCAGTGTTGATTTAGGTGCACCGGGTAGTGCTATTTTATCAACGGTACCGGGCAATGGTTATGCTAGTTATTCGGGTACTTCAATGGCAACACCACATGTTGCGGGTGCCGCAGCATTAGTACTATCGATTAATCCTGATTTAACAGCGCTTGAACTTAAAGAGTTGCTAATGAATAGCGGTGACCAGAATGAAGCACTGCAAGGTAAAACAGTGTCTGGCAATCGTTTAAATGTGAATCAGGCACTAGAACAAGCTGATCCGACTCCAAGCTTCAAAATCTCGGTTTCGCCAAGTTCACAGCAGATTACTGCTGGTGAAACGGCAACTTATACCTTTGAAATTGGCTCAATCGCCCAGTGGGAAGGTGTTGTTAGCCTAGCACTTCAAGCTGACTTAGCGGGCGCAACGCTATCGCAAACTGAGGCGGTACCGGGTGATGTAGTTACTTTAACTGTACCAACAGAAGAGGCAACAGCGTGGGGTAGCTATAGTTTTGTTGTTGATGCAACATCGGGCGAGCTAGCTAAACAAAGCAGTGCGTCATTGTTTGTTAATCCTGTTGGCTTAAATGACTTTACTTACTCAAATGAAACACCAGTGTCTATTCCAGATAACAATGACACGGGTGTTGATTCAATCATTACAGTTGCAGATGAACTGACGGTTTTCTCAACGGATGCAAGTATTGATATTGCTCATACTTACATTGGTGATTTAATCGTTACATTAACGTCGCCGCAAGGTACAACAGCTACACTACACAGCCAATCAGGTGGTGGTGCCGACGACCTAGTACAAAGCTATTCGCTAGCAAACTTTAATGGTGAAGTTGCGACAGGTGATTGGGTACTTAATGTGAAAGACGTACTGTCAGCTGATACGGGTACTTTAAACAGCTGGTCACTGACGTTTAGCGCTATTGGTGAAGTAAGCCCGCAGCCACCACAAGCTGGCTTTGCATTTGAAACATCAGGCTTAAATGTCACTTTCACTAACACCAGCACTGATAGTAACGATGATATTGTTGCTTGGGCGTGGGACTTTGGTGACGGTGCTTCTTCAACAGATGCTGACCCTATGCATAGTTACGCACAAGCGGGTAGCTATGAAGTAACGCTAACTGCGACCGATAGCGAAGGTCAAACAGATACGTTTACACAAACGGTTGTGGTATCTGATGTCGAAATTGAGCTATCTGTTAAACGTGCAAGTAAAACACGATTAGGTACGATGCGTGTTGATTTAGGTTGGCAAACAGTGGCCGATCAAGTAAGCATTTATCGTAACGGTGAACTAATTGAAACAGTCGCTGATCGTGGTTTCTACCGCGATGTACAGCGTAAGGCTGAGTTGCCAAGCTATGAGTATCAAGTATGTGTAACTGAAACGACTTGTTCTAACCCAGTAACAGTGTCCTTCGACTAACATTGTTCCACACGACAAAGCCCAGTTTCCCCGCTGGGCTTTTTTATTTGTATTACAAAATGAGTTTTCTACTACAACAATGTATAATATGCGCCCTTTAAATGTTGACTTGTCGTATTGATGTGGGGTTGTGAGTGAAAGCATTGCTGAAACAGCATGGTGTAATTTTTATTCTTCTAAGTATGCTAACCGGGTTAATGGGGGCATTCGTTAACCCATTGATGAGCTTATTTATTGTAGAAGGGCTGCGAGCACCCCCTATGTACTTAGGTGTTTATGTGGTGGCGGTCACCATTATGGGGTTAGTTATCAGTCAGTGGCTAGGTAGCATGGCTGATAAAGGCACCAGTGCGCGAAAGTTATTTATGGTGGCTGTATCGGGTATGGTGTGTGCGTTAGTGGCCTTTGCGAATGCTACTGCATTTTGGCAAGTCTTGCTCGCAGGCGTGTTGTTTCTTGCAATGGGTAATGCGGCAATTCCGCAAATGATGACCGTGGCAAGACAATGGGCTGGGCGTCAACAGAACATCGACATCACCAGTTTTAATTCCCGTTTACGTGCTGCTATTTCCTTTGCGTGGGTGGGCGGTCCGCCACTTGGTTATTTGTTAGCCGCTGGAGGCGAGTTTAGCCGCTCGTTTTACTTTGCTGCGGTGTGTGCCTTGGTTGCTCTTATTTTTGCATTTAAGTTTATTCCTGACTACAGCGCTAAGAAATCACAAAATGGCTCAGAGCCTGCAGCCGCAGCGAGTTTATCATTTTGGTTGTTGGGCTTAGCTATTATGCTTGGTTCAACGGGCAATATTATGTATTCATCGGCACTGCCGCTCTATAGCATTACTGAACTAGGATTCGCTGAACATACGCCTGGGCTGTTTATGGGTGTAGTGGCGCTGTTAGAAATTCCTATCATGCTGTATGGGGCAAAGCTTGCTAAAAAATACAGTAAAGTCGCGATGCTTGCGGTGGCATTTTGTTGTGCCATTGTATTTTATTTAGGGGTATTTTTTGCCACTCAAGTTTGGCATTTGATCGCGTTGCAAGTATTTAATGGGTTGTTTTACGGTATTTTTGCGGGCATTGGCTTAACCGTATTACAAGATCAGCTCCCCGAACGAATAGGGTTTACCTCAGCGTTTTACACGAACGCCATTAAACTGGGTGTTATGTGCGGGGCAGGGGCAACTGGGGTTGTTGCACAGTTTTATAGTTTTAGGTTTGCAACACTTGGCTCAATGCTAGCAGCAAGTTTAGCCCTTGGGTGCTTAATACTATTTAGTTATGTAAAACGAAATGAGCAGCAACCTAGTCAAATACAGCACCCTTTTGTTACTGTTGGTAAGAACACATAAACGCAAAAAGCCCAGTAAACACTGGGCTAAAACGAGGGAGGAGAGTAATTAATAGAAAGAGTATTTTAAAGTAAGCGACGTTGTACGGCCGTTGATAGTACGGGCACGAATAATGTCGTTATCTGGTACTGAGCCTTCTTCTGCTTCTGTGATACCTACGGTGTCGAACAGGTTGTTCACGTTAAGCGATAGACTTAAGTTTTCAGACAGATTGTAACTTACAAAGCCATTCACTTGTGTGTAACCATCGAATTCAAGGTCGTTACTGTCTTGTGCGTAAGCATCTGTTGTACCAATAAAGCTTAGACCAGCAGCACCTTTATCAAAGTTGTAAGTTGCCATTAGAGAGTAAATAAGGTCAGCTTGACGACGTGGTGTATTACCGACTAACTCTGGCGATAACGCATCTTTAGCAATTTCTGCGTCTGTCCAAGTAAAGTTACCACGGAAATCCCAATCACCTACGTAGTAGGTTGATTCAACCTCAATACCTTTTGCTTCGTACTCGCGGTCAAAGAACTTTTGTGATGTTGCTTCGAAGTTTTGCTCTTCTGTTTCTGCGTAGAATGCAGTTGCAAATACTGATAGCGAATCAAAACGTTTTTTCACACCGATTTCGTATTGATTTACTTCATCAATTGCATCGGCTTCGGCAACCGAACCATCTGCTTCTACTTTACCAAATAATAAGCGGTCTGCATTTGCGCGGCCGCCTTTACTTAAACGGGCAAAAGTCGCAAAGCTTGGATCAATTTGGTAGTTCGCACCAATTGAGTATGAGCTGTAGTGCCAGTCGTAGTTAACAATGCTAGGATTTGCATTATCAATACCAGCAACACTTTGCTCAGGAATTGAGATGGTACCGTCGCCATTCATATCAATTGTTGATGTTACGGCTCCTGCGTAGTTACCGCGTGCTTCACCTGAATCATAGCGAGCACTTGCATCAATACTTAAATCGCCAAACTTAGTGGCTAAGTTAATGTAAGGTGCGCGTGTTTCGTATTCTGTGTCGTAGTTACGTTGACAGCAGTTACCCCAGTAAGGTGTGCCATAAGCGTACAAGCCATTATCTGAGTAGCTGTCGCCATTTGCAGCGTAAACGTCAAGTAATGCAGCGTTGTCGCCTTTTAGCTCCATAACATATGAGTTCCAAAGCCACGACATATCAATCGATTGGCTTGATGCAAAGTAACCAAACGTAACACTGGTGTCATCAGAGAACGACTTAGTTAACTTAAGGTCATTAACAATTGAGCCCATGTCGTTTAGCGTTACATCGAATGTGTGAATACGCATTGCTAAATCGTCATCGCCATAGGCTTCGCCTGCTGAACCACCATTTGCATAAACAAGCGATGCACCATCACCAGCAATACTAGAAGCAATAGAGCTTGCACTTGCAACTTCAGCTGGAATAAGAGAAATAAAGTTACCGCTTACTGATGACGTTCTAAAGCGGTTTTCGATGCGCCAGTCGTTTTCTAAATCAAATGCTGCTTCAAAACCTACTGAGGTAACAACTGGGTTCATACCGTCGGTCATATCGCCCGTGCTGATTTGGTTATCACCATTTAAACGCAGCGTTTGTGTGAAAAGTGCTGAATGCGGCGTATCTGATTGCGCATCGAAACCTGAGATTGAATCGCCATCTGAGTACATAGGCATAGGTAGGTAACCTACGCTTTTATCATCGAGGTGTTTAAAGTACACACGTACATAACCGGCATCAAATTCTTTCGTTAGGTTTGCCTTAATTTGGCCACCTTTATTAGATGTATAACCAGTTTCACGCGGGCCTTCGCCTTGGCGAACAAAGCCACCAATGTGATAGCGCACACTGTCGTTTAGGTAAGTACCATACTCAAAGTCCGTACGAATAGAGTCATAATCAAGGCCAACAGTGGTTGATACACTGCCTGATTCGTTCTCACCTGTTTTTGAAATAAAGTTGATGATACCACCTGGGGCATCACTTGCTGCAGTTGATGCTGAGCCACCACGGATTGATTCAACACTTTGCACTGTTGAATCTAAGCGCATGAAGATATCTGCGTTACCAAAGGCAATATCGCCAAACTGCATAACAGGTAAGCCATCTTCTTGTAGTTGCAAGAATTTAGCACCGCCCGATGCAACCGGTAAACCACGTACCGCGATATTTGCGTTACCTTCACCGCCCGTCGATTCTGAACGTACACCCGGAATTGTTCTGAAGGCTTCTGCAGTAGAGCGTGGTGTTGATACTTCAATTTCAGCTAATGTAACACTGCTAACCGATGAGCTTGATGCCATGATGGTTGTACGGCGTGGTACACCGGTTACAACGATAGTTTCAAGGCCGCTTTTTTTAGCCTCAGGTTGTGCTTGCTCTTCGGCGTGTAAGTTTTGGCTTACTGCTAATGCAAGCGCGCTTAATGTATAAAGGGCATGTTTGTGTGTTGTCATAATGTGCCTCGTCTCAATCCCAGATGGTTTGTTGTCTAAATTGTTATCTTAATCGATTAAGTTAAGATAACAATAATTTTACACAGTGCAAGTCTTTTTAGTGAAAAACTTGCACGATTTATGTTCGATAATTGATTTTAACGATTTTTATTTAGTGGCTTAATGCACTGTGCTGCGCTAACGCTTGCTCAGCAGGGTTACGTAAGTAGTTATATAGCATGGCTAAAAACAGTAAACATGCGAAGCCTGTTGCGAGATAAAAGCCGTAACGAATGTGGCCAAAGTAGTCACTGATCACACCCATTAATAATGGGCCTGCTGCCGCAGAAAGGGCGGTAAAAAACAAAATAACTCCAGCTACCGCACCGTGTTGCTGCACCGCAAAGCAAGAAATACCTTTTGAGTTTAAAGTTGGGTAGATCATCGACATGAACAGCCCAGATAAAGGGAGTAAGAACACTGCCCAATCAACGCCACCGAAGATTAAGCCTAAATAACACAGTGCAATTCCTAAGCTTAAATACAGCATCGCCGCTTGCCAGCTTAAGTGATTTAATAGCCATACCGCTAAAAACCGCCCCGCAGCGCGTAAAATGAAAAATAAGGTCAGTGCATAGGTTGCCAGTAATTGCCACGGGCCGTCGTAATCGCCAAGTAGAGTAGGCATCCAAACGTATATTGCTACTTCGGTTGCAACATAAAGGGCAATTGCTAATGAAAAGCCCAGTGCATAAGGGTTTTTCATCATGCTCATGGTGGTTGCAAGAGAGGCCGGTTTTGCGTGTTCTTCTAGCTTTTTAGGTTTAGGGTAATCTGCACGCCAAGCAATTATGGTTAAAATCAAACATAAAACCCCAGCGATAACATAAAGGTAGGTCCAGCTAACCTGTTGGGTGATTAAAAAGCTGACAAGGGCAGGGCCTACAATGGCGCCAACACCAAAGAAACCTTCGACCAAATTCATGGTTTTTGTGTGCTCTAAATTGTTTGTAGAAATATCACCTAACAGTGCCAAAGCACCGGTTTTAAATAGGCCAATAGCAAGACCAATACAGCTAAGCAGCACTACAAATACGCTAAAACTACTGCTAACAGCAAATAGAAAACAACAAATGGTGAAGATGGCGAGTCCTAGCATGATGGTTTGTTTGCGGCCAAAGCTGTCGGCCAAAAAGCCTAAAAACAGGCCACTAAAAGCAATAAGTGCCATCGGTGCATAATGGAAAGCACTGGCTTGGGTCATGCTTAAATTAAATTCTTCGATAAGCTCAGGTATGATCATACCAACCGCATCAGAGGTCATCGCAAACATAAAAAACATCATGTATGTCAGCCATCTAATGGTTTGCAAAGGATCGTGTGTTCTATTCATTGTTGTATCCCCACCGAAAGGTCTGCGCCTTTACTATGTATATTAGTGTATAAAAACTATAAAAACTGCTTGAATAATTTGCTGTCGTGGTTAAAGATATATCTTAATCGATTAAGTTTCAACTTGGTATTAACAATTATGATCAACAATAAAGTGCAATTAATCACCTACGCAGACCGTATTACTGGTCAAGGTATTGATGAATTAAGTAATTTATTAAATGGCCCACTTAACAATGTGTTTGCAGGTGTACATTTGTTGCCATTTTATAATCCGATTGATGGCAGTGATGCTGGCTTTGATCCTATTGATCATAGTGAAGTAGACTCGCGCCTTGGTAGCTGGGACGATATAAAAGTCCTTGGTGCAAACTATGACTTAATGGCTGACTTAATTGTTAACCATGTTTCAGCACAATCTTTCCAATTTAAAGATGTACTCGCTAAAGGCAAGCAATCTGAATTTTGGGATTTATTTCTAACCAAAGATGATGTATTCCCAAATGGCATGTCTGAGGCTGAACAACAAGCGATTTATCGTCCGCGCCCAGGTAGTTGTTTTACACCTATTGCGTGTGGGGATGGCCAAACCTATGATTTTTGGACCACTTTTACCGATAACCAAATTGATATCAATGTGAAATCAACGGCGGGTATCGAGTATTTAGATACGGTGCTTGGCAAATTTTCTGATAATAATGTCAATATTATTCGTTTAGATGCGGCAGGCTATGCGATTAAAGAAGCTGGCACAAACTGCTTTATGTTGGATGAAACCTTTGAATATTTAAATAAGCTTTCGGCGCAAGCTAATGAAGCGGGTATGGAAACCATTGCCGAGATCCATAGCCATTTCCAAACTCAGGTTGAAGTCGCAAAGCGTGTAAATATGGTTTACGACTTTGCTTTACCACCCCTTATTTTACACAGCTTGTTTAGCAATGATGCGCAAGCATTACTGAATTGGCTAACTATTTCGCCGCGTAACTGTTTAACGGTACTTGATACTCATGATGGCATTGGCATCATTGACGCAGGCCCGATGGGTGATAAACCGGGTTTATTAGACGCTGCGCAAATTGATAACTTGGTTGAAACCATTCATGAAAAGAGCGAAGGGCAAAGCCGCCTAGCGACTGGTGCAGCAGCAAGTAATGTCGATTTATATCAAGTAAACTGCACATATTACAATGCCTTGGGTGCAGATGACTTTGATTACTTATTAGCGCGTGCGATTCAGTTCTTCGCACCAGGTATTCCACAAGTTTATTATGGTGGCCTGTTCGCTTGTGAGAACGATATGGAATTATTGGCTCGTACCAATGTAGGTCGTGATATCAATCGCCCTTATTTAAATGCGCAAGACATTGATGCTGCGCTTGCTAAACCTGTGGTGAAAGGTTTAATCAAGCTGATTCAATTACGTAATGAGCACCCAGCTTTTAACGGTGAGTTTATTGCTAAAGGTGAAGGCAGTGTGTGCCGTTTAAGCTGGCATGATGATACCAGCTCAATCGAGTTAAAAGTTGACTTTGCTAGCCGTGAAGTGATCATTGTTGATCACCGTGAAGGCGAACAAAGTATTGTTGATTTGGCTGACTTTTTAGCTTAACTACTTTGACCCAATTGCAGTTGATAGTCGATTTCGGCTGTTTGCTGCTCTTTCGATAGAAACAAGGTCGCAGCAATACGGCCTTTTTCTTCGCTATTTTGATGAACAGTGGTGAGTTTTGGCACAAATCGTTGGCCTTCATCGATGCCATCAAAGCCAACAATTCTGACATCTTCAGGAACCGATAAGCCCATTTTTAATGCTTCGCGCATGGCGGCAAGGGCGATCAAATCACTCATACATAACAATACGTTTGGCCTTGGTGTACTGCTAAGTGCTTCTTTGGCGGCAATGCTGGCAAAGCGCTCGCTGCTTTCAGGAATATTCCATGTTCTATCATCACCCAGAGTGATGCCAGCATCGCTGATTGCTTGGTGATAACCGCGCAGTCGTTGATGAGCAATCGACTGACCTGCTTCAAACTCATGATGTTCGTATACTCGGCATAATACGTCGTTATCGAGTAAACGCAGGCCTAAAATAGCAACCCGATCATCATTTTTGTGAAGTGCGTGTTTTGCAATATCAAAGCTGGCTTGTTGGTTGTTTACGTTTACTGAGGCATCGCGACCGATATTAAAATCAACCGTTACCACATGTTTGGCAACCTGTTTTAATTGCTCAACAAGTTGCTTATTACGTGGGCGGCCGTAGCAAATAAAACCATCTACAAAGTCGACAACGCTATTTAGGTTATCGCTGTTGCCTGAAAATAATAAAAGGTTAATACCATTTTTTTCGAGCACCGCTGACACACCGCGCATAAAGCTGCTAGCAACCGGGTCAGATATCATATATTCAACGCTGTCTGGTAATACTAACGCAACAATATTAAAGGTGCCTCGGCGCAATGATTGTGCCGCCTTGTTAGGGCCAAAATAGCCAAGCTTTTTACAGGCAGCTAAAATCTCTTCGCGGCGTGCTTTCGATAATTGATCAGGGCGGTTAAACGCATTTGATACAGTGGCATTTGAAACACCTAACTCTTGGGCAATACTTTTCAGCGTCCAACTTTTTGGCTTTGTCATTGTAGGTTCTTAATCGATTTACTTAATTGTAAATTACCATATAAAGAGTCGAAAAAAAGTGTTTTTAGTCATAAAAATAGGCGTACCATAAAAGAATGAGTACGAGGGTGAGAAAAAGGCGAGTAGCGAGTGATTTCTAAGTTACCAAAATGGGTTGAGGTTGGTGCATTTATTTTGGCGCTGGTGGCTGGGTGTGTGAATGCAGTTGGTTTACTTAGCTTTGAGCATCAAGCGGTATCGCATTTATCGGGAACCGCAACCTTGCTTGGCGCAGATCTCATGCATGGCAATAGCCTTGATGCTTTACATTTATTAGGTGTATTACTGTCATTTTTAGTTGGGTCTGGTATTGCCGGGTTCTTGCTGCATAGTTCAGCACTTAAACTAGGTCGTCATTACGACACGGCATTGTTGATTGAAGCAGGGCTTTTACTGGGCGCACTTTGGTTATTATTTAATGGCTCGGGCTACGGGCACTTTTTAGCGTCTGCGGCATGTGGCTTACAAAACGCCTTGGCAACAACTTACAGTGGTGCAATTGTGCGTACAACCCATGTAACGGGTATTTTTACTGATTTAGGTATTATGTTTGGTCGGGTTTTACGTGGCGAGGCGCTTGATAAACGTAAGGCTAAACTGTTCGGCCTAATCATTATTGGCTTTATATTTGGTGGCTTAGCAGGGGCGTGGTTATTTGCAAAAATGACCTTTGCGGCGCTTTATGTACCAAGTGCCATTTGTATTTTACTCGCCTTAACCTATCGCGTTTATTCTCATCGCAATCCAGAACTTAATGATTAGCGATACTTTTTGGGGTTGCGCCAAAGGCCTGTTTAAATACACGGCTAAAATGGCTTGGGTTATTAAAACCTAATTGGTAACAAACTTGGCTAATCGCCTCGCCTTTCTCAAGCAATTTATACGCTTTTTGTAAGCGTAATTGTTGTTGCCAAAGAGCGGGCGTAACACCAAAGGCTAGTTTAAATTGCTGATAAAATTTACTGCGGCTCATACAGGCTATTTTACATAACACATCAATATCAATATTCTCAGCAAGGTGCTGTTCTATATAACTAATTACATGACTTAACGGGGTTGCGAGCTTGCCTTGCTTACAACTTGCAATCATTAAATCTCGGCTTTGCTGCTGTAACAGGCGGGTTATGAGTTCATTAAGTGATAAATCAATTAAGTAATCGCGGTGTTGTTCATTTTCACTAAACAGGGTGATCATGCGCTCCAGCAGTTGTTGAGTTTGCGGATTATGCTGGGCGTGCACTAACTTGGCTTGATATTGAAAAAAGTCATCCTGGGTAATTTGCTGGTTAAAATTAAGAGCATCAACTACTTGGCTTATTTTATCGGTACTGATTTCAATCGCTAAACAGGTTGTTGGCTGATTGAGAGATGCATTGGGAAAGTCTATTAGCACCCCTTGCTCTGGGGCAAGTACAAATGATTGGTTTGGTAAAAACTCTTCATGATAATCACTGTCGGCAACATGCATGATTTTTTTACCGCTGATCATGCCACAAAATAATAGTTCAGTGGAATGTAACGCCACTTTTTGGGCATCTAAATAGGTGTCGTAAATACTTAATTCGGCATGTTCGCCCGCAAAACTGACTTTATTTTCAATAAGCACATCAATGCGTTGTCGTTTTTTATCTAAACTTCTGCTACTAACTGATGTGTTCATTGTTGCCTCGCTGTCGTCCTAAATTCTGGACAAATAGTCAAAAAGTCTGGACTAGGAATCAAGTGTGTTTTCAGTAACTGAGCTAACTTCAATTGTTAGCGGTTCATTAAACAATAACCTACCGCATAATTTAGTCAATGCTAAATAAAACACAACAATTTGAAGAGAGAACACATTATGATTTATGCAAATCCAGGCAGTGAAGGCGCAAAAGTTAACTTTAAAGCGCAGTATGAGAATTATATTGGTGGCCAGTGGGTTGCCCCTGTAAAAGGAGAATACTTTGAAAACATTAGCCCAGTAAACGGTAAAGTGTTTTGTAAAGTACCTCGTTCATCAAAAGAAGATATCGAGCTGGCACTTGATAAAGCCCACGATGCAAAAGGGGCATGGGGAACAACGTCGGTCACCGAGCGTAGCAATATCTTATTAAAAATTGCCGATCGTATTGAACAAAACCTAGAAATGCTGGCAGTGGCCGAAACCTGGGATAACGGTAAAGCAATCCGTGAAACACTTGCGGCAGACGTGCCACTCGCGGCTGATCACTTTCGCTATTTCGCAGGTTGTGTGCGTGCGCAAGAAGGTTCAATCGGTGAGATAGATGAAACCACGGTTGCCTATCATTTTCATGAGCCACTGGGTGTAGTCGGGCAAATTATTCCTTGGAACTTCCCATTGTTAATGGCGGCGTGGAAACTTGCACCAGCCCTTGCTGCGGGTAACTGTATTGTTTTAAAACCAGCTGAACAAACGCCTACATCTATATTAGTGCTGCTTGAAGTGATTGGTGATTTATTGCCTGCAGGTGTTCTAAATGTGGTAAACGGCTATGGTAAAGAAGCAGGCGAAGCGCTGGCAACCAGTACTCGAATCGCGAAGATTGCCTTTACAGGTTCAACGCCAGTGGGTTCACATATTTTAAAATGCGCTGCTGATAATATTATTCCTTCGACGGTTGAGCTAGGTGGTAAATCGCCAAATATCTTCTTTAACGATGTCATGGAAAAAGACGATGAGTTTTTGAGTAAGGCGATTGAAGGGGCTGTACTTGCGTACTTTAACCAAGGTGAAGTGTGTACGTGTCCATCGCGTTTATTTATTCAAGAAGATATTTACGAGCAATTTATTGAGCGTGTTCTTGCCCGAACTCTACAAATTAAACGGGGTAATCCACTTGATACCGAGACTATGGTGGGTGCTCAAGCATCACAAGCTCAGTTTGATAAGATCCTAAGCTACATCGAAATTGGTAAACAAGAAGGGGCCGAAGTCCTCGCTGGCGGCGAAGTCGAGCAACTGTCTGATGAGTTTAATGGCGGTTACTACATTCAACCAACGCTATTAAAAGGCACTAACGACATGCGCGTGTTCCAAGAAGAGATTTTTGGCCCGGTTATTTCAATGTCGACTTTTAAAGATGAAGAAGAAGCGTTAGCCCTTGCTAATAGCTCTGAGTTTGGCTTAGGTGCTGGTGTATGGAGTCGAAACATGAACCGTGCTTATCACTTTGGTCGTAAGATTGAAGCGGGCCGTGTTTGGACCAACTGCTATCACATGTACCCAGCACACGCTGCGTTTGGTGGTTATAAAAAGTCAGGCATAGGCCGCGAAACACATAAACTTGCCCTTGATCATTACCAACAAACTAAAAACCTATTAGTCAGTTACAGTGAGAATCCACTGGGTTTCTTTTAAAAGCAATTTCTTATTGTTGTCGAAACTACCCAAACGCCACATCTAGTGGCGTTTTTATTTTATAACGGGCATAAAAAAGCCCGGCGAACACACAAGCCAGGCTTTTCGACAACAATTTGGTGGAGTCACCGCGTGTGCAGTGACTCGGAATAAAAAAGCTTAGAGAACACACAAACTAAGCTTTTGACAACAATTTGGTGAGTCACCGCGTGTGCAATGACTCGGAATAAAAAAGCTTAGAGAACACACAAACTAAGCTTTTGACAACAATTTGGTTGAGTCACCGCGTGTGCAATGACTCGGAATAAAAAAGCTTAGAGAACACACAAACTAAGCTTTTGACAACAATTTGGTTGAGTCACCACGTATGCAGTGACTCGGTATATAAAAAAGCCCAGAGAACACACAAGCTAGACTTTTTGTGACAACAATTCGGTTAGCGCAAACACGCTCAATGGTGTGAAGCTGTTTAGCTTAAAAGCGCTGATGAGTTAACTTTAGAGTAATCCTTCTAATTCGACAAACGATTAAAATAAACCTGATAGATGAATTTTTTTAATCTATTAGCATGTGAAGTACTTTTTATTGCCACAACAATGCCTTAGTGATTAAATAGAGGGGGGGTTAAACATAATAATTATTTAAAATGGATTTTTATGAAACGCTTGACGCTTTACTTATCACTCATCTTTACAGCTCTAAACTTTAGCCCTTTTGGTGTTAATCTATGTCGCGCCGATGAGGGGCGTACAGTCACTCACTCTGAAATTAATTGGTCTGAACTTGCTATAAAAGATGTTGAAGCGGCTTACCAATTATCGGTTATCAATCACCCAGGGATGCATGATGTACGAAATCCAGGCTTTGCTAAACAGCTTGAAAAAGCAAAGCAAGAAGGCTTAAAGCTGGCTGTAAAAGCGCATAGTTCACAAGGTTTTGCTGCGGCTATTGCACGTTTTAGAACTGTACTACAAGATGGTCATGCGGGAGCGATTGATACCTTACCAAGTGAATTAAAACCACAAAGAAGTTGGCCGGGCTTTTCAACTGTATGGCGCGGTGATGCGTTAAAAGTGTATTACAGCGAATTAGATACAGTTGCCAAGGGCGATAAGCTCGTAAGCTGTGATAATACAGCAATTAATACTTTGCTCGTTGAACGTGTTTTTCGCTATTACGGCGAAGTTGAGCAACCTGGTAGTTGGTGGAATCATGGCTGGCGACTAACTATTGATGACGGAAACCCGTTTTTATCGCCACTTGAAAGCTGCACATTTGAAAAAGCCGACGGCTCTGTTTACAGCTTAAAGTTAAATTGGCGTATTAGGCCTGATGATGTCAGTGGTAAACTTAAACATGCTTACAACGGCGACAAGTTACCAATTGAGCTTAATTGGCCTTTAAAGGATATTGCGTGGATCAGTATGCCAACGTATGCACCCAATGAGCAGCAGCAAGCAGATTACCAAACGATGCTGAGCGCCATTGAACAGCAACATGATAAGTTAATGCAAGCTAAAGCTGTGGTGCTTGATCTTCGCCATAATCAAGGTGGCTCATCGATGTGGAGTGAGCAAATAGCCTCAGCACTTTGGGGTAGTGAACAGTTTAAATATGGCCGCTATGAGTTACACAAAAATACCCAAGTGTGGTGGCGTGCTTCTAAAGGCAATACTGACTATTTTGGCGATGTAGTCGCAAGCTATGATAAAGCTAGCCCTTGGTATCAATGGTTAAAGACGACTCACGAAAGTATGCAGGCGGCTTATGAAAAAGGTGAACATTTTTATGTTGAGATACCTGCAGCAGAGCAGCCAGCATTGCCAAAAAACGCCAGCAAGTTTACTACACCGGTTTATGTGATTGTGCCAGGGCAATGTGCCAGCGCCTGTTTAGACGCACTTGATAGTTTTAAATTATTTGCAAACACACAGTTAGTTGGCGCACCAAGTAGTACCGATTCTACCTATATGGAAGTGAGGCTCGAAACCCTACCTTCAGGTTTTGCTAAAGTCATTTTGCCGATAAAGGTCTATGTGAACAGACCCCGAGAAAAAGGCTTTTATTATCAACCTGATATTCAATTCAATGAACTTGAATGGACAACGCAAGCGCTTGTTAAAATGATTGCTGAGTTGTAATTAAACAAGTTCTTCTTGCTTTTTTATATTATATGAATACGATCTATATACGTTTCATATATAGGTCGCATGATGGGTATTGTTAAAATAAGCGATGAGCTACACGAAGAAATCCGTAAAGCAAGCACAGCGATGGTACGCTCAATCAACTCACAATCTGAGTATTGGATTAAAATAGGGATGCTTGCAGAGCTTAACCCCACCATGACTTACAGCGATATTATCAAAGAGCAACTTCGTCAAGCTGATGTGAAGGCTAAGGATGTGAGTGATGAGTAAAGTTGTAATTAAAAATGCAGACGAAATTGCTTTGATGCGAGAGTCTGGTCGATTACTTGCTGATGTATTTGCTTACCTCGACCCTTTTGTAAAAGAGGGAGTGAGGACAATGGAAATAAACGATCTCGTTGAGCGCTACATTGTTGAGCAGTTACAAGCAAGGCCATCAAGTAAAGGGCAGTACGGCTACCCTTATGTACTAAATGCCTCTGTGAACGAGGTGGTATGTCATGGTTTTCCAAGCGAGAAGGGTATTTTAAAAGCAGGCGATATTGTGAATATTGATATCACTCTTGAGAAAAATGGCTATTTAGCTGACTCGAGCAAAATGTACTTAATTGGAGATGTATCGCCTTTAGCAAAGCGTTTGGTAGATAGTACCCAGCAAGCCCTGTGGCACGCGATTAAAATGGTAAAACCAGGCGTGAGGCTGGGGGATATTGGTAATGCGATTGCAAACTTTGCTCATCAACATGGTTATAGTGTGGTTAAAGAATACTGTGGTCATGGTATCGGCCAGCAAATGCACGAAGAGCCACAGGTATTACATTATGGCAAGAAAAATACCGGGCTGGTATTAAAAGAGGGGATGACCTTTACAATTGAGCCAATGATCAATCAAGGGGCTGCTAAAGTAAAAACCAAGCCTGATGGCTGGACTGTGGTTACAAGAGATAAAAAGCTTTCTGCGCAATGGGAGCACACTTTAGCAGTAACGGCTGAGGGAGTTGAAGTGTTGACCTTACGCGAAGAAGAGCAACACTTTTTAAAATAAATTGTGTGTTAACAGGCTAATTCAGCAACGGGCTCTTCTGCTAACCAGTTAAGGGCCGCTGTTTTTGACTTAAATACATTCATTATCAAGCCTGCTCGTTTATACAAATTGCAGTAGGTATCACTCAGCAAGCTACTGCCTTCAAGCCCATCTTTTATGACTAAGGCTGTTTTGGCTGGTGCAATGCCCTTACGCTTGAGTTCAACAAAATACACCATTAACTTTTCAAGTGCATCAGGGGTTGCCATACACGAATTTTTAAATTCAACTAATTCAAACCACTGGCCGTAATCAGCGTTGAGCTTATTGATGTAATCCTTTTGCATAAAAGAGTGCGCGTCAATAATCTCTTCATTGAAAGGACCTGTTGCGGTTGTTAAAAGTGTATTTTCACGTTGATAAAACTCAACAAGGCCGTGAGGTTTAAAGTTTTTGAATGGATAATGGTTTGTTGATACTTTTTTATGCATCCGTTCAATCCCTGAATATTTATTGAGCTTTTGATAATAGCAGTGAAATCAACGAATTCAATCTTTTGGTTTGGATTTTATTGAAAACTAGTGAAAAAGCACTGGTTTTGCTACCAGGTAGAACCTGCTTGAATGTATATAGCATTTTGTTCAGGACCATGGGCTACATCTAAACCAATGCTGATACCGTAATGTTCATCAATCAAATAGCGAAACCCTGCACCCACAGTATCAATGGTTTCAGCCTTTGATAAGTCAGAAAAGCTATCGGCTGCCCAGCCCATACCAGTAAACACATTGAGTTTTATTTTATGTGTGACTTTATAGCTTGCTTCAGCTTCAGTAACAAATACATCTAGGCCTTGATAACGCGTTGCTGACACCCCACGCAAGCTAATACTTGGCGGAATGTAAACCGGTAAGCGTTTCTCACCTCGATTATTAACCGAGTCATACTGCATGCGTAAAGCAAAATTAAACTTATCGGTGTAACGCCAATAGTTTAAGGCGGTTAGCTTTAGACTGGTGTAATCAACCTTACTGCCAATAGCCTCATCAAAATATAAATATTCGGCCTTGTAATTAAAGCCACGTTCAGGGTTAAGCGGGTTATCTCGGCTATCGTATTCCAGTAGCGGACCGATACCTGACGTATTTACATCAAGTGAAAGGTGCTCCTTGATAATGTCGTTTTCAAGTAAAAAATCTTCGATAGGGTTATCGGCTAAGCTAATATCAACTTGGCGATAAATCTGTTTAAAACCGTAAAAGAAGTTACTATCTTCATAGCGTAACTTAAGATTTTGGAACACAGCAGGACCTTCAATATTTAACGATAATGGCGTGAGAAGCTTTATTTCATCGAAGGTATAAAAATCAAGATTGATACTCGCCCAGCCAACAATCCCTTGATAGCGAATTCGGTCTTCATCCCAAAACGTAATGTGGCCAACAGCGCCGCCTTTGGTGCCATTTTTAGTGCCCATAAGGCCCACTAAACTGATACTTTGTGGCAGGGTAGAGCCCTCTTTTTTCTTCTTTTTAGCCTTCTTCTCGTTGTCATGAAAAAAAAGGCCTACAACACCAAGGCCAGGCCCTACAGCTGGCTCTGTAATAAACGTCGGGATGGGCAAAAATGAAATAGGTTCATCAACTTTTTGTTGTTGATTGCTTAATTGTTGCTCGGCAGGTTTTATTGCATATTCATCGTAACTTGATGCAAAGCTTTCAGTGCTTAGTAAACTTACCGCCAACATATTTATTAGTACTACTTTTTTCACTTAATCCCTTACCCTGTAGTTTATTTTTCTTCAAATCTCAATTTATAGTTGATAATTAAACTCGAGACGGTGGTCGCCATCCACAAAGTCAACGTTTTCATTCCAATTTGCAAAATAGCGGAGATTCATTCGCGGGTTTATTTGGTAACTTGCGGCAAATTCATGAATTAAAATATGGCTTTGGTTCAACCCATAGTAATGGTCTTTGTAGTTATCACTACCGCCGATAGTGGTTAGCCAAAATGGATTGTAGTTAAGCCATATTTTATCGTTAATTGTCACTTTAGCGTACATACCCACTAAACCATAAGCACCCATAATGGAATAACCACTGTCACGACTGCCGTCATCTTCTAGGGTATTTTCACCAAGCGATGCACCCACACCAGCTAACGGATAGAACGTGAAACGTCCCATAGGTTTTAAAGCTTTAATAAAGCTGTACGAAACATCCATACTTTCGTCAGCAACAAGATTGGCATTAAGGTTATAGTTAGCATCAATTTGCGTTGCACTCATAGAGCTCAAATCAACAGAGAAGTTTCGAAAGCGAAACGAGTCGATAGAATCTGTTGTTTTGCTGTCGCTTTCCCAGCCTAGTGCATCGCCATATATGCCTTTTACTTCAATAACATTCATTCCGGCAGTTGTTGCGATACCTGTGTCGTATGCTTGGCCTACTTTTAAGTTTAGCCCTTTGTTAGTGGTACCAAAGCCTATTTGAGTATAAACAGCCAGAGGATCTGACATGTCTTGTACTTCTTTTTGATTATCCGCATAACTGGAAAATGAAACCCCAATACTAATTAGTGTGATGAGGTGATATGAAGTCATGTGTTGTCCTTACACAGAGATAAAAAGGCTGTTTCATTAGTTAGTTATAGTCTATTTTTTGTTCTTGTTCAATCCTAATTGAGGGCGAAAATATGGGGATCCAGTAGTTAAAATTTATGGGGTATTAGTTTTTTAGTATAGCTAAAAAGTTCACTAAGTATTTGTTGTTAGGTATTAATTATTAATTTCAAAAGCGGTTTATAGAAAATAGGTGGTTTTATTGATAGAGGCCAATGTATATAAAGGTAAGTGCTAGAATCGATCGTTTTTTCATCTATACTGATGAAAGCTCATTGTGAGTGAAAGGTATTGCTTTAACTAATAAAGGATGATTTATGAAAAAACTAATAGCGGCAGCTATTTGCGGTTTGGTTTCAACGGTAAGCCTTGCAGCTGATAAGCCAAACGTATTGGCCATAATGGTTGATGACGTTGCGCCAATTTCACTCAGTGCATACTCGCACGGTATGACCTACCCAACCCCTAATATTGATCGCATTGCTAACGAAGGTGCATTGTTTACTGATCATTATGCACAACCTAGCTGTACTGCGGGCCGTGCAGCATTTTTAATGGGGCAGTTGCCTGTGCGGACAGGCTTAACCACGGTAGGTCAACCTGGTAACCCTCTTGGTATAAAAGAAGCCGATCCTACCTTAGCCGAATTTTTAAAAGCTCGCGGTTATATGACGGCTCAATATGGTAAAAATCATTTAGGTGATTTAGATGAGCACTTACCAACAAAGCATGGCTTTGATGAATTTTACGGAAATTTGTACCACTTAAATGTGTCTGAAGAACCCGAGCAGGCTGATTACCCTAAAGATCCTAAGTTTGTTAAAAAGTTTGGCCCGCGTGGTGTGATTGAATCTTACGCCAATGGCAAAATCACTGATACTGGCCCACTTACTCGCAAACGTATGGAAACGTTTGATGAAGAAGTGTTAGAGCGCTCACTTAACTTTATGGAACGCGCAGTAAAAGCGAAAAAACCATTCTTTATTTGGCATGCTACAAGTCGTATGCATGTTTACACTCACCTAAAACATGAAAGCCGAAATTTAGCGACAGGCATTAGTTCTGAAGAAGATATTTTTGGTAGTGGCTTGATGGAGCATGATGGTCATGTTGGCAAGCTACTAGATAAACTTGATGAGCTAAAAATTGCCGATAACACCATTGTTATTTACACCAGCGATAATGGTCCTGAGCAATCAAGCTGGCCTGATGCAGGAACTACTGAGTTCCGTGGTGAAAAAATGACAACCTGGGAAGGGGGCGTGCGCGTGCCTTTCTTGGTACGCTGGCCTGATGAAATACCAAAAGGCTTAAAGCTCAATGGCATTTCATCACATGAAGATGTTTTCCCTACAGTTGCTGCTGCATTAGGTGAAAAGAACTTACGTGAAAAGCTTAAAAAGTCAGACAAAGTGTATATTGATGGTGAAAACAACCTAGCTTATTGGACTGGTAAAGCTGATAAATCTGCACGTAACTATTTCTTTTATTACTATGAGTCACAACTTACGGCGGTACGTTTTGGTCCATGGAAAATGCACTTCGCGACCAAACCAAATGGCTTATATTACGAAGATATGGTAACTCACAGTATGCCTAAATTATTTAATTTACGTAAAGATCCATTAGAACACTATGATGGGGTAACTGGTTTTCATCAAATCATGCGTAAGAGTTGGTTGATGCAGCCGATTATTGCTAAGTTAAATGAACATGTTCAAACCTTTGTTGAATTCCCTCCACGTCAAGAAGCGGCGTCACTTAACGTGAATGAAGCAATCGAAAAAGCAAAATCACTAAACTATGGGCATTAATTATTAACCATAAGTTGAAAAGGGCCGATTAGGCCCTTTTTTAATGATTAATGCTATTCATCATTTCGAGCTGTTTCACAAACTGCTCAACTTGCTGGTTACCCGGTACCAAGCGGGCTAGGTTTCTGGCATAAAACAGCGCTTGGCTGTAGTTCTCTTCTGCCACATACCACTGTGCCAAACTGTAGCTGATATCTGGGTTATTCGGTGTTAAATTAAATGCGCGCTCAAGGGCCGATATGGCTGCGGGCATGTTGCCTAAATCTTGTAATAGCAGGGCGTAGGTAAACTGATAGTTTGCATTTTCTTGTGCAAACTGCGCTGCTTTTTGTAAATGGTTAAGAGCGGTGTTTTTTTGTTTTGCGCGAATAAGGCTCATTGCCAGGGCATAATGTATGTCGGCGCTTTCTAGGTTAACGTCTAAGCCTTGTTTTAAGATGGCTTGCGCTGCTTTTTCATCGCCTTGATTACGGTATAAATCTGCTAAATTGACATAAGCGGGAGCAAAAATAGGCTCAACACTGATTGCTTGCAGGTAATGTGCTTTGGCTTGCTCAGGCTTTTGTAATGTGAGCGCCAAATTGCCTAAATTGGTGTGTGAATAGCCACGCTCTGCTTGGTACTCTTGAATGCCTTTGTATTCATCAAGGGCTGCATTTAAACGTTTGCTGTCTTGCTCATTGAGCCCCGTAGGGAAGGGTTGAATTAACATGGCCGCCAGTGCTCGTGCAGCTTCGGCTCTGATAGGCAAATTTTCATCATCTAAAAGCGGGTTCAACAGGCGCCAGCGCTGGTTGATATCAAACGGCATCGCCGCCTCAATGGCTGCTTGGCGTTTTAATGGTTCGCTGTCTTTTACTGAACGAGCAATCGCGACGACAGCATTGTTATCTGGGCTTGCGGCTAAGCGGCTTAATGCTGATGCACGGATGATCTCAGGAAAGCCTTTATCTTGCACGATTTTGGTCAGCATGGTTGATGCATTAGGCAAACGGTTATCCGCGGCATAAAACGCCTCAGAAAAATGCGCAGTGCCAAGGTGCTTTGAATGTGGATGCCAGCCTTTTATTTTAGCAACCGCCCATTGTGGCGTCTTGTCTTCATGGCAGCTATTACAGGCATTTGGGGCATTGGTTTTTAATGTTAAGTCTGGACGAGGTACCCGAAAGCTGTGGTCGCGCCTTGCATCCACTTGCATATAGGTGGTGGCAGGCATATGACAATCAACACATTGGCTACCAGTACTTGCCACTTTATGACCGTGATGTTTTGGCGTGTCGAACACCTCTTGGCTATGACATTGCGTACAGGTTTGATTACCCGGTAGCTTTAATTTACCCGAATGAGGGTTATGGCAGTTACTACATGTTACCCCGGCATTGAACATTTTACTTTGTAAAAATGAACCCCAAACATAGTCTTCGTCCCACACTTGACCATCAACGTGATAAAGCTCTGGAGTGAGTAATGAGCCTTGAAAGTGTTGTAAAAAGCTATGTGGGTCTTTGCGGTCATCAAGCTGTGAGCGGCGAGCATGGCATGTTGCACACACTTGCACTTGCTCGCTTTTTACCAGAGGCTGCACGCTTTGCATACTGCCATCGATTTCTTGGGTAAACAGCGGGGTTTGCTTTTTAATATTATGCGTAAAGCCCTTATCAGCAATACTACTATCGCCATCAGCCCATTTTAAATGCGCTTGTGTGTCGCCATGACACGCTTTACAGCTCACGTTAATGCTTGAATAAGTTGAATCAAAGCTATTCGTTTTAAGGTCAAATTGCTTTTTGAAATCAGTTGAGTGGCAATCGGCACACATATGATTCCAGTTTTGGCCTTTTTGCGACCAATGAAAAAGGTCGTGTTGTTTCTGCTCAGGATGCAGTACAAACCAGCGCTGACCGCCTTCTGTTTTACTGCGTGAGTCCCACGCAAATGGAAACAGTTGTATGTGGCCTTTGCCCATTTCAAACATGTATTGCTGCAATGGCTCATAGCCAAATGTGTATAAAACAGGGTAGTCAGTCAACTTGCCATCAAGGTTTGGCATGCTTATAAAAAGTTGTTGGTCTTTTTGAAAAAAGCGCGCTTGCTGGCCTTGATAGTCGAGGGTTTGTTCGTTGAAATTGCCAAGCACTGAAGCGGGAGTGGCTTTTTCCATAGCATGAAAATGATGGGAGGTTTGCCAGTCTGCAACTTGGCTTTGATGACAGTTAACACACTGGGACTCTGCAAACACACTAAATGCGAAAAAGCTACATAACAGCCAAGCCAATCTCATCACAGAATAAATCCTTTTTATTTTTACCACATGCACTTATGAGTTATATCAGTTTGTTACAGATAAGCAAAGTCGGCTTGTTAAAACGGGGATATAAAAAAGCCCGAGAAGCTCGGGCTTAGTAAGTTATAGACTTTTCTTCGGTGGCAGCGCAACGTTAGCGAAGATAAGCCCCGCCACTAATGACATAAATATCAAGAAGGTTTGTTGGCCTATATGCTCCGCATAAACGAAATCTTGACCTTCAATTAACGAGTTCAAACCGATATAGGTTTTACTTCCAGGTACTAAAACAATTAAACCTTGCATGGCTACAATAGAGGCGGGTGCATTAGCAACACGGTTAAACAAGTTACTGAATACCCCAACAGATAAAGCACCAACAAAAGTACCTAAAGTGTAATCTAGATACATGGCCGAACCAATACTTGTACCATACGCGATAAAGCCAGAAGCGATTGACCAAACTACATGCTTTAATTTTGTTCTAAAAATAACGATTAGGCTGCTACATAACATGAAGATAGCAAGCCAGGCTGTCCACTTTGGTAATGGTTCCGGTTGCACAAAATCACTTTGTCCAAAAATAGCAAAACCAATACCGATACCAATAAAAGCACCAAAATACAGTTTAAACAGCAGCATGAATGAGTCCATCACCCGAGCTGTACCAGATACTAAATGCCTTGCCGCTAACTCTGCTAAACCGAGGGCTAATGCTAAGCCGGGTATAAATACAATGATGGCTGAAAGTACCACCAGTCGTATGTTTATTTGGGCATCAAGGTATACGCTTACAGCGCAGGCAATCATCGCAGAAACAATGGCAACTAATGGTTCAAGCATATGCGCAACACGCTTAGAGCGTGTTGACCAAAGTACAAATAAATACACCACTAAGGTGATCAGTGCTGACCAAAATACATCATTCCAGCTAGTCCCCATCAACATGGCAAATGCCCCACCTGAGGTCGCAAATGCAACGCCAGTCATAAATTTATTATATGGGTTTGGCATGGTGTAAATAATATCGAGCTGTTTATCGACTTCTTGTAGCGTCAGCTCGCCATTAAGCATTTTGTTTACTAAGTCATCGGTATCTGCCAGCGAGCCTAAGTCATGATCGCCCGGATCAACACGCGCCACATGGGTATACTCTTCTTCGTGACCATCTGTCCAGATCACAAAAGTCACGGATGTTGGCGACATAACAAAAGATGATTTTAAACCGAGGTAAGTCGCAACTTCCATTAAGTGCGCTTCTAGTCGGTATGCAGGTGTACCGTATTTATGAAGCATTTTGCCAAGCTTCACGATAAATTTTCGTTTTTCAGTAAACGTTGCGGTTTTCAAAGGCGTTTTGAACCAAAGGTTAAATTGTTCAGTTAAGGATAGACTAAAATTCAATAAGATATAGTCTAATAGCTAGACTATATCGCTTAAATTGACCAGCGCGATTTTAGCGACAAAAGCCGCTATGTCTAGTGTTATTTACGGCAAAATTACTTATTTTTTGCTTCAATCCACTGCGCCATGTATTGGGTCGAACGCATGGTGTGATGTTTGAGCATTTGGCCGGTAAAATTTTGCTGTCTATGCTGCGCTAATGACTCACTAATGGTGGTGATTTTAGCGATTAACTGCGACTGAAGTTTTGATTTATCATAATATTTTTGCAATAACAGCTGGCCATTTTGCTGTGCTTGGGTAAATAGAGCTTCATCTTGATAAAGTGCCACTGCTGCATCAGCAAATTGCTGTGCATCTTCACAGATTGCGCCTGACCATGGCTCATCTTGATGCATGCCTTCACTACCAATAGGGGTTGTTACGCTCGGCGTTTGCATGATCATCGCTTCGAGTAACTTACCCTTAATACCCGCCCCAAAACGCAGTGGCGATAAACATACTCGGGCATCTTCCATAACTTGATAAGCATCATCTGCCCAGCCTTTGATTAAGAAGCCGGTTTTTGGATTGTTAAGCGCTGTCGCCTTAGGTGGCGGGTAGGAGCCATAAATATGGAGTTCAGCATCGGGTAATTGTTTGCGGATCAGCGGCCAAATCTGTTGCAAGTACAACACAGCATCCCAGTTTGGCGCATGACGAAAATTACCAATGGTCATAAAGTGCTTACGCTCAGCAAATGCTTTGGTGCTAGTAGGAATATGCTGTAAATCAACCAAAAATGGTAAATGGTGAAGTAGGGCGCTATCAACTTTGAAAACGTCATTGAGTAGCTGCATCTCGTAATGCGAGATAATTAAGCTGATGTCTGAGCGTAAAATTGCCGCGATTTCTCGCTTTGCAATATCGCTGTGTAAATCACTATGGCTGAATTCTCGGCCTGCTTTGTGAGCTTCGTGACGGGCATTTCTTAGGCACTGTAAATCTTCGGTATCAAGAATTTTAAGTGCTTTAGGGCAGTATTTATCGACTCGCCAACCAAACTGTTCTTCCATCATAAAGCGATCAAACATCACAATATCAGGGTTATACGCTTGCACGTACTCATCAAAGCTTGAGCAGTTTAATGCAATGACCTGTGTGGTAATGCCATCTTCGCTGAGATCCACCATGTGTTCGGTTTTTTGCGCTGGGCTTGCAAATTCAACTTGCCAGTTTTCTGCACGAAAGGCGCGCAAGAGTGACATCATGTGGGTGCCGGCTGCCGACGAATTAGGCTCAGGCCATACATAACCGATCACTAACACTTTTTTCATTGACTTGAATCTCGTATTTTTAAGTTAACATCCACCAAGGTGCGAACGGGTGGCGTTGATTTATCTAATAGTTCTTTTAACACCTGGCAAGTGCGTTTACCGATTTCATCGGCATTAATGGCGATGGTTGAAAGAGAGGGCAGCATTAAGCGTGAATCTTCTAGGTCATCAAAGCCAATAACTTTAATGTCTTTACCCGGCTCAAGGCCGTGTTGGCGCATAGCTTCAATCGCGCCGTAAGCAATCACATCATTAAAACAGACAATGGCCTTGGTATTTGGCGCTTGTTTTATAAGGGTATTAAAGGCTTCTCGGCCACCTTGGCGGTTTGTCGGCGCTTGAATAACGGGTTTTTCGTCAGTGATATTAAATTGCTCAAGCGCAGCTAAAAAACCACTTAAACGTTCATGGTAGTCAGATATTTCTGCCGTGCCGCCTAAAAATGCAACTTCTTCTATGCCTTGCGATAAAATATGGCTAGTCGAAATATGTGTGCCTTTTTTGTTATCAGGCAAAATACACGGCGCAGCTGAAAACGGAATTTCACGCATGATATTAATAACCGGAAAACCACTATTTATTAAATCATCTTGCCACTGTTGCTCAGTCCCCGGTGCCGGACACATAATAAACGCCGATACGTTGTATTCTTTTAGGGTTTTCACCACTTGAGTTTGCCTTTCGACACACTCTGCAATATTCACCAGCATTGGCAGCATGCCAAGCTCAAAGATGTGTTTTTCGAGGCCAACAGCAAGCTGAGCTGAATACGGGTTGGTTAAGTCATTTATAACCAACGCGACTAGGTTTGAGCGCTTGCTGCGTAGTGCTGCAGCATCGCGGTTATACACATAGCCAAGCTTATCAATGGCAGCCAGCACTTTTTCTTTACTTTTTTTACTGACCTTATCACTGTTGGTAAGGACCAAAGACACCGTTGATTTTGAAACCTGTGCTTGTTCAGCAACATCCCAAATTGTGACTTTGCCTGTCGATTTTTTCATTTTTATTAGCAAAAAGTGGCGAATAGAGTGCTTTTATTTTAGCGTAATTTAGCTGTTTAAGTCACTGATTGGCTGCCAAAAGGGCCTAAACTCTTTATGAAATGCTGCAAACATGTTCTACTTGTTTACAGAATCGAAAATAAAAACGAAAAAGGAACGAACATGAAAGCATTTAAACTGCTTTTTGCGCTAGTTATTGGCGCAGCTGTTTGCACACACAGTTTTGCTAATCAAGGTTATCAAACTCCATCGCCCGCACTGGCTGCTGTGGTTGATGCTAAGCTTGCACCGAGTAGTTATTTATCGAATGACGGCCAGTGGCTGGCGTTATTTGATAGAAAACGCATCGATACCTTACAAGACTTAGCCAAAGAAGAGTTGAAACTTGCGGGTATTAAGCTTAATCCTGCTAATTTTTCACGCTCACGAGTGCGTAATAAATTCACATCTTTAGTGCTTAAGCATGTTGAAACCGGTTCTGAAATTGTTGTATCTGGTTTGCCAAACGGCATTTTACGCTCACCAAGTTGGTCAAGCGATAGTCAATACTTGGCGTTTGTGGTTGAGCAAGCATCGAGTGCTAACTTATGGGTTTATAATGTAAGTACTAAGCAAGCCCGCCAGTTAAGTGATACACCACTTAATTCAGTGCTAACGCGCACGCCTTATACTTGGTTGCCAGATAGCAGCGCCATTGTAGCTAATGCAGCGGTTAATATTGGTAAAGCACGTATCAACAACGACAGCTCGCAGATTGTGCCAGTTATTCAGCAAAGTAGTGGTGAAAAAGCGCCTGCTCGTACTTATCAAAACTTGTTAACTAGCCCATATGATGAAGCACAATTTAAGTTTTTTGCGCAAAGCCAGCTGACTTATATTCCGCTTAGTGGTCAAGGCCAACCAATTGGTCAACCGGGCTTAATTAAATCGTTTTCGGTCTCACCTGATTCAACCAATATTTTGGTTGGCATGATTGATGAGCCTTTTTCTTATCAAGTGCCTTACAGCCGATTTGCTGCGACTTGGCAAATTTGGGGAATGCGTGGCTATACGCTAGCAGAGCTTGCGAAGCAGCCTTTAGCAGATAACATTCCACAAGGTTATGACAGTGTGCGTACTGGTCGCCGCGAATTTCAATGGCGTGCAGATCAAGGCGCTGAAGTAATTTGGGCAGAAGCACAAGACGGCGGTGATATGAAAACTGACGTGCCTTATCACGATCACCTTTATAGCCTAAGAGCACCTTTTAAACGTGATGCGAAGTTATTTGCGAAAGTTGAACGCCGTTTTGATTCAATAACTTGGGGCAACGGTAATGTTGCTCTGTTATCTGAATGGCGCTTTAGCGACCGACAAGTTCGCACATTTGTTATTCAACCGCGTAATGCAGATAAAAACCGCGTGCTTTTTTCTGAGCGCAGCTATAACGATGCCTACAAAAACCCAGGTTACCCAATTTATGAAAAAAATGATTTGGGCGCTGATGTATTAAAAGTTGTTGGCGGGCGTTATCTTTTCTTACGCGGTAATGGTGCATCTGAAAAGGGCAATATTCCGTTTTTAGACCGTTATGATGTAAAAACTAATACCACAACACGCATTTGGCAATCAGAAGCGCCATACTATGAGCGTGTGCGTGCCATGCTTGATGATGAAGGCGAGCGTTTAATTACGATTCGCGAATCTAAAACTGAGCAACCTAACTTTTTTATTCGCGATTTAGACGATAAAACCCTGACTCAACTTACGACTTTTGAGCACCCTTACCCAGAATTTAAAGGGGTGACTAAAGAGCTAATTCGATACAAGCGTGATGATGGCGTTGAGCTTAGTGGTACGCTTTATTTACCGCCTGGTTATGATTCAACTCAAGGCCCGTTACCGGTTCTAATGTGGGCTTATCCGCTTGAATATAAAGATAAAGCCGTTGCGTCACAAATGCGCGAGTCGCCTTATGAGTTTACTTATATCGGTTATTGGGGGCCAATGCCTTATCTTGCAAAAGGTATTGCCGTATTTGACGACCCGAAAATGCCAATTGTGGGTGTTGATGGTAAAGAGCCAAACGACTTATTCCGTAAGCAGCTGGTGGCAAGTGCTAAGGCTGCGGTAGATGTACTTGTTGAAAAAGGTGTGGCAGATAAAGATAACATTGCCATTGCTGGTCACTCTTATGGTGCCTTTATGGTGGCGAATTTATTAGCGCACAGCGATTTATTTAAAACCGGTATTGCCCGCAGTGGTGCTTACAACCGCACCCTAACGCCATTTGGTTTCCAAGGTGAAGAGCGTGACTTTTGGCAAGCGCAAGATGTGTACGCGGCGATGTCACCGTTTTTCCATGCTGAGAAAATCAATGAGCCTATGCTGATGATCCACGGTCAAGAAGATCCAAACTCGGGTACCTTCCCAATGCAAAGTGAGCGTATGTACGCTGCATTAAAAGGCCTAGGTAAAGAAGCCCGCTTAGTGATGTTACCTTATGAGGCGCATGGCTATCGCGCTCGTAAGAGCTTGCTGCATGTACTTTGGGAGCAAGAGCAGTGGTTAGAAAAATACTTATTAAGTGACGAAAAACCCGCAGAGCCAGTTGCCGCTGACGGTGTCACTCAGTAGTTAGTTAAATGGTTATATTAGGAATCCCCGCCCATAAAGCGGGGGTTTTTGTATTGCCTATTTGCATATTCTTATTCGTAGATAAGCGGTTAGCAAATAAGAGGAAATGTTGTTCATGTTTATAATTCCAGATACCGACAAGAAAATTCGAGCAAAGATATCTAGCTATAAATCTGCTTTTAACCGAGAGATTAGAGATTATGGCTGTATCTCAGATGGTTATGGTAAGCGATATTTAATATTTCCTTTGTTGCTCGTACTCAATGATATGAAAAAAGCTGAGCAACATATACAGTGGCATGATTCACACTTTCCTGATGATATGGGTGAGCCAGTGCAAATGTTGTGTCGTTCGATACTAACGTTTCGTATTGGTGATATTAATAAGGCGTCTTACGAACTAGCTGAAACTATGTTTTCGAATGTATATTTATTGCCATGGCTACTTGATGAAAAAGTAGAACCTATTGATATGCGCCATCTAACAAACTTCTCACTGTTAAAGTATTGTGAGGAAGTACCACACAGAGTTCTCGAAAGCATATCAGAGCAAGAGCTGGAGTGGATTTACAGCTGCTATCATTCAGAGGCTTTTGTAAAAGCAAGAACACGTTATATTGAAATCTACACGCGCTTAAAGCATGTTTCAGAAATGGATGAACGCGTTAAGCTATCTGATGAAGCTGAGAAGTTACTATCAGCTCTAAAAGTTTAGCAGGCAATAGCTTAAGGGAAGGTCCTAAGTGCTTGGTTTCTGCTTTGAATGCTATTTTAGTCAATTAAATTAGGCCTTTGATGCGGTCGTTGGTATGACTCCCACAGTCAAGTTAAACGCACTGATCCTTGCCTAACTTTTTAAGCCATAATTTCTTCAGCTCGAATTAGAGCGAGTTAATACATAGGATGAAGCAAGTAATGTCGTCGGTTTT